>JANSYB010000269.1 GCA_024742655.1 Paracoccaceae bacterium
CTGACCATGCAGGACATCGACGAGGCCACGGCAGGCGACATCGTCACGCTGGCGGGCATGTCCAAGGCCACCGTGGCCGACACGATCTGCGCGCTCGCGGTCGAGGAGCCGCTGGAAGCGCAACCGATCGATCCGCCCACGATCTCGGTCACCTTCGGCATCAATGACAGCCCGCTGGCCGGCCGTGACGGCAAGAAGGTGCAAAGCCGCGTCATCCGGGAACGGCTGATGAAAGAGGCCGAAACCAATGTCGCGATCAAGGTTACGGATACGCCGGGTGGCGAGGCGTTCGACGTGGCCGGGCGCGGCGAATTGCAGATGGGCGTGCTGATCGAGAACATGCGCCGCGAGGGGTTCGAACTCAGCATCTCGCGCCCCCGCGTGTTGATGCGCGAGGATGAGAACGGTCAACTGCTGGAGCCGATCGAAGAAGTCACCATCGACGTGGATGACGACCATTCCGGCGCGGTGATCGAGAAACTGACCGGCCCGCGCAAGGGCGAAATGACCGAGATGAAACCCTCGGGCACCGGCAAGACGCGGATCATCGCGCATGTGCCGTCGCGTGGCCTGATCGGGTATCACGGCGAATTCCTGACCGATACCCGCGGCACCGGTGTTCTGAACCGCGTCTTTCACGGCTGGGCCCCGCACAAGGGCCCGATCCCGGGCCGGCGCGCGGGTGTTTTGATCTCGATGGAGAACGGCGAGGCCGTGGCCTATGCCCTGTGGAACCTCGAAGAGCGCGGGCGGATGTTCATCGGCCCGCAGGAAAAGGTTTACCAGGGCATGATCATCGGCGAGCACAGCCGGGAAAACGACCTCGAAGTGAACCCACTCAAGGGCAAGAAGCTGACCAATGTGCGCGCCAGCGGAACCGACGAGGCCGTGCGCCTGACCCCGCATATCCAGATGTCGCTGGAACAAGCCATCGCCTATATCGACGATGATGAACTGGTCGAGGTCACGCCGAACGTGATCCGCCTGCGCAAGCGCCATCTTGACCCGCATGAACGCAAGCGGGCGGCCAAGACCATTAGCTGACCTGCATCAAGGCGGCGCGCGCGGGCGCCGGGCAATCTAACGGGATGACAGGATCATTCTGGTCAGACACGGCCCGCCGCCTTGGCGCGGTATTGACGCTTTGCGCCGGTTTCGCAGGGGCCGGCGGGGCGCAAACCGTTTGCGAGGCGGGAACCGTCACCGTTCTGACGCAGGATCCCGCGCAGGCCGCGTTCCTGTGCGACAGCGTCGCCTCCGGCCTGAGCAAGCTGGCCGCCTGCAACGTGACCCTGCACCACCCGGTGACGGTGGAACTGCGCGACCGGCTGTCTGCGGGCTGCATGGGCGTGTATCACTGCGGCGAAGATCGGATCGAACTGCTGACCCCCGAGGCCATGGCGGCGACGCGCAACCCCGATGGCCGCCTCGCCTTTGTCGAAACACAAACATATTTCCAAAGCATCCTCGTGCATGAACTGGCCCATGCCGCCTATGCCGAGGTGCCCTGCCCGTTCGACTCCTGCCTTGCCACCAACGAATATGTCGCCAACACGATGCAGGTCATGTCGCTGCCGGCCGCCGATATCGCCCGGCTGGAGGCGGATCTGGACATGGAGACCCGGCTCTCACGGGACAGTCTGAACCCGTTCCTGTACTTGATGGCGCCGGACATTTTCCTGCGCAAAGCGTGGGTTCACCTGAACCAGCGGCCCGACCCCTGCGCCTATATCGGCCAGATCATGGCGGGGCGCGTCTTGCTGGATTACGAACGCTACGATTGAACCGATCAGGGCGCGATTTCGATCTGGCCCGTCACCTCAAGCCCGCCTTCGGCCGTGCGGCGCGTGACGATGATCTCACCCGAGCCGGCGCTTTGTCCGGTCAACGCGCTGATGTTGACGAAATGCGTCACCAGCAGAACCCGCTCCCCCTCCGGCAGCTCCGAGATCAGTGCCAGCGTGTCCGCCGTTTGCTGCACGCGGTCCCCCCGCCCCGCGAAATGCGAATTGAGCGACGGCACATCCATCGGCTGCCCCATATCGACAAGCGCCGCCGTGTCGCGACAGCGGCACCACTGGCTTGTCCAGACCGCGTCGAAGCTGACGCCCTCCGCGCGCATCGCCGCGCCGATCCGGCGTGCCTGAGTGCGGCCACGGTCATCGAGATTGCGCTGCGTGGTGCAATCGTTCAGCGTGAAGGCCGCCGGATCGCCCGTTCCCGGGGCGAGGGCATGGCGCATGAAGGCCACCACGCCGGGCTGTTTGAGAAGCGACATGTCCTGCGCCATCGCCCCAAGGGGCAACAGGCAGGTCAGAAAAATCCAAAGAAACCGCATGTCTTCCCTCTGGCTGTGTTCAGTCAGAGGGTAGCGCGCTATTCGGTGGTTTCCACGATCAGCAGGTCGCGTTCCGCCGCGCCGCGCGCGTGGCTCAGCGCCTCCTGGTACTCGGCACTATGATAGCAGGTCTCCGCGGCCTCGACGCTCGGGAATTTGGCGACCACGTTGCGCGGCCGGTCGGTGCCTTCCAGCTGAACGTACCGCCCGGCCCGCGCGATGAAATATCCGCCATGCTTCTCGATCGCGGGGCCGGCCAGCCTGGCATATTTGCCATAGGCCTCTTCATCCGTGACGGTCACATGGGCAATCCAGAGTGCGGGCATGTCGGTCTCCTCAGTCTACGCCGTCGACGATCACGATATCGCGCGAGCTGCTGCTGAGCGCAATGGGCAGAATGCGCTGATAGGCGTCGGAATTGTACCAGTCGATGGCGGTCTGCCGGTCCGGAAAGGCGATGATGACGTGCCGCTCGGGGCTGTTGCCCTCGACCTGCGTCTGCGCACCACCCTTGACGAGAAAGCGCCCGCCCCATTTCTCGGCCAGTGCCACGGTCTGGCTGGCATAGGTCTGGTAGTCTTCCGGATCGGTCACACTGATCCGGGCAATCACATAGGCCGTCATCGCATCCCCCCTGGTTGCGACGGTTTGGCCCTTATCCTTCCAGAACCTGTTCCGCCGCCTTGATCGCCGCCTCGGCATGGGCGGCATCCTTGCCACCGCCCTGGGCCATGTCGGGACGGCCACCGCCGCCCTTACCACCCAGTTCCGCCACCGCGGCCCGTACAAGATCAACAGCCGAGACGTGATCGGTCAAGTCTTTCGTCACGCCCGCGGCCACCGCCGCCTTGCCGTCTGCGTCCGAGATCAGCAGCACCGCGCCAGAGCCGATACGCTCCTTCATCTGGTCGATCAGCGGCGGCAGTTCCTTGCCCGACACCCCCTTGAGGACCTGCGCGATAAAGCTGACATCGCCGATCTGGCGCGCCTCGGGTTCGGGGGCACCGCCACCGCCGCCCATGGCGATCTCGCGGCGCAGTTGCGCGACTTCGGCGGCCAGGGCCTTGCGCTCGTCCATCAGGGCGCGCACGCGTTCCACCACCTCGCCCGGCTGGGTTTTCAATTCCGCGGCCACCTCCGACAGTTTCTCTTCCTTGTCCGACAGGTAACGGAACGCCGCCTCGCCGGTCAGCGCCTCGATCCGCCGCACGCCGGAGCTTGACGCGCCCTCGCTCACGGTGACGAACATGCCGATATCACCGGTCTGGCGCACATGGGTGCCGCCGCACAGCTCGATCGAGTAGGTCCGGCCATCCAGACCCTTGCCCGAGCCATCCTCGAGCCCCATCGAGACCACGCGCACCTCATCGCCGTATTTCTCACCAAAGAGCGCCTGCGCGCCAAGGTCCCGCGCGTCGTCGGGCGCCATGATGCGCGTCTCGACAGGCGCGTTCTGCCGGATAAAGGCGTTCACCTCGGCCTCGATCCGGTCGACCTCCTCGCCTGAAAGCGCCTTGGCATGGCTGAAATCAAACCGCAGGCGATCCTCGGCATTCAGGCTGCCGCGCTGTGCCACGTGATCGCCAAGCGCCTTGCGCAGCGCCTCGTGCAACAGGTGCGTGGCCGAATGATTGGCCCGGATCGCGCTGCGGCGGGCATGGTCCACGGCAAGCTGTGCTGCCGCACCCGTGGCGATCTCGCCCTCGGTCACCTCGGCCATGTGGATGAAGACACCAGCCACCTTTTTCGTGTCGGTGATGCGCGCCGTGCCGGTCTCGGTCTTCAGCGTGCCGGTGTCGCCCACCTGCCCGCCGGATTCGGCATAGAACGGCGTCTGGTTCAGCACGATCTGGACGGTGTCGCCCTTGGCCGCGCGGTCAGTTTCGGATCCGTCGCGCACCAATGCGGTGATCTGACCTTCGGCCACCTCGGTGTCATAGCCCAGAAAATCTGTCGTGCCCTTGTGCTCGGCGATATCGAACCACACGGTCTGATCCGCCGCCTCGCCCGAACCCGACCACGCCGCGCGCGCCTTGGCCTTCTGCTCGGCCATGGCCGCGTCGAACCCGGCCACGTCCACCTCGCGCCCCTTTTCACGCAGCGCATCCTGCGTCAGGTCAAGAGGGAAGCCATAGGTGTCATAAAGCCGGAACGCCGCCTCGCCCGGCAGGGCCGCACCGTCAGGCAGCTTATCCAGCTCGTCATCCAGAAGGCGCAAGCCCCGGTCAAGCGTCTGCTGAAAGCGTTTCTCTTCCAGTTCCAGCGTCTCCTCGATCAGCGCCTGGGCCCGCCCCAGCTCGGGGAAGGCCTGGCCCATCTGGGCGACAAGGCTGGGCACGAGGCGGTGCATGACCGGATCGTCCGCCCCCAGAAGATGCGCATGC
>JANSYB010000507.1 GCA_024742655.1 Paracoccaceae bacterium
CCGGCCAGTACGATTTCGCCGCCGCGCGTCAGGCGGCCGATCAGGTCGTTCAGGATCGCGGCATTGCCAGAGGCATCGTAGATCGCGCCATAGTCACGGCGCGGATCGTCGGCCGGGTCGATCACCTCGTATCCCTGCGCGCCGCCGCGCCGGGCCGGGCTGACCTCCCACACGGTGGGGGCCGGGGCACCGGCCGCAATCGTCAGCCGCGCCAGAAGGCGGCCCAGAACGCCATGACCCACGATCAGGTCCGGCACCTGCTTGCCCAGGCCCGCCATCGCGTGGCGCGCCGTGGCCGCCAGAGCCAGAAGCGCGCCCTCGGGCCCCATGGCCGAATCGATTCTCGTGACGCGGTCGGCCCGGGTCACCAGCCGACTGGCCGCGCCACCGAAAAGACCGAAGGCATCGTTGAAGCAGTCGGCGCCGGGCACAAAGACCCAATCACCGGGCTTGAAGCCGGTGTCGCGCCCCGCCTCGACCACCTCGCCCGCGGCCTCGTAGCCGGGAACGAGCGGGTAACCGGAGCCGGGAAAAGGCGGCATCTCACCGGTCCAGAACAGTTTTTCCGTGCCGGTGGAGATTCCGGAATGGGCGACATCAACGACCAGATCATCCGGGCCCGGCGCCTTGAGCGACAGAACATCCAGATGAAGATCTTTCGGGCCGTTCAGAAAGACAGCGCGTGTATCCAATGTCGCCTCCTTGTTTCCGGCCTGACGGGTCAGGCGATAGGGCGATGCGGCTTTTCCGCTTGCTGTAAGTCTAAACCTACACTCCAAGGTGTCAAGTTTTCTTTACACATTTTTCAGGTAAGAAACAGCGTCCGGCGACACTTATCCCGGGCGCACGCAGCTGAGCGCGCTGGTGATATAGGGACGAGGCGCACGCGGGATACGCACGCCCTCAAAGCCGGCCGCGCGGCACATCTCGCCGATGCGCTCGGCCGAGCGTACACGGCCCGTGCCCATCGCCATCGTGTAGAACGCGAAATAAACGTCACCCGCACGATCCGGGGCGGCGCCACCCGACATCGGCTCGGACACCACGAGGCTGCCACCCGGGGGCAAGGCGTCAAATACCCGGGACAGCAAGTGGGTCACCGTGGCGTCGTCGTGATCGTAAAGCACCCGAATCAGGCTGATCGTATCGGCACCACCCGGCAGGGGCTCGGTGCGAAAGTCGCCGCCATGCAGTGTTACCCGCGCCTCAAGCCCGGCCTGCGCAAGGCGGGCACGCGCGCTGCTCATCACCTGCGGCAGATCGAAAAGCAGACCCTCGGCCTGTGCATCCCGGCGCAACACCTCGGACAGGAACACGCCGGAGCCCCCGCCGACATCCATCACGCGCCCAGCCCCCTTGAGGGGCAGCATCCGCAGCGTGTCACTGGCCACGAGGACCTGGCTTTCGGCCATCAGGTTGGAATAGCGCTCGGCGACATCCGATTCGATTTCACCGCCCGCACCAAAGACATAGGGCCAGAAGCGCGCCAGATGAGTTTCCCCCTCTCCGCGCAAAAGCGCCGCCGGATCGGCCATATCGGCGTAGAACTCGCGATTGTGCCGGATCATGTTCTCAAGGCCCGGCACGCCCAGGATCGCGGCCCCCTTGCGCGCCACGGCGTACCGCCCATCCCTGCGCAGCCTGAGCAGGCCCAACGCCGCGCCCGCGCGCAACAGCTGATCCATGCGATCGGTCGGAATATTGTGGGAAAATCCTATGCTTTCGGCGGTTTGCGGCCCGCCCAGCAAACGACGCAGGATATCCATCTCGATCAACGCAGCCAGGACCTGCGACGCGACAAACCCCTGCAATATATCGAAAATCTCGGCCCCGTCGCGCTTGGCCATGCCGCGCCCGAAGGGTAGCGCACTGGCAACGGCCTGGAAACGCGGACGCGCCACAAGCCGTGCGAACCAGCCCGCCGACCAGATGCCGCGGCGGATATCGGGATCGCGCACGGCCATGTCGGTCAGGCCCGGAACCGGGCCGGCAGTTTCGGCATGATCGCCTCGGCCTGCATCTGGACCATCTTGGCCAGCGCAGCCTCACCGGGGCAGGAGGGGATCGACGCGATCGCACCGGCCAGAATGTCCTGAAGGCGCGTGACCGCACCCTCGACACCATAGGCGGCCACCGCGTTGGGACGCCCGTGCAGGTCGTCCTGACCCACGGGCTTGCCCAGTGCGTCCGCATCCATGACCGCATCGCGCAGGTCGTCGGCCACCTGGAACGCCTCGCCGATCAGCGCGCCCAGATCTTCCCATGCCTCGGGGTCGTGACCGGCGGCGATGGCGCCCATCTCGGTCGCGGCCATGAACAGCGCGCCGGTCTTGGAGCGGTGATAGGCAGCCAGATCGACCTCCGCCTCACTCTCCCAGCCCTGCCCGGCACAAATTCCGCCCGGCATGCCGGTGCGTTTGGCGAGCGCCACGATCAGTTGCGCCGCGCGGGCCGGATCATGGCTCGCGGCGCGGCCCAGCACCTCAAAGGCGAGGATGATCAGGCTGTCGCCGGTCAGAACCGCAAGCGGTTGGGAATAGGCCCGGTGCACCGAAGGCTTGCCGCGTCGCGTGTCGGCATCGTCGAAACAGGGCAGATCGTCATGCACGAGGCTGGCGCAATGGATCAGTTCCAGAGCGGCGGCGGCGGCATCGGCCAGATCGGGCCGGTCATCGCCGCAGGCCATCGCCACGGACAACAGAATCGTCGGACGAATACGCGCGCCACCCGGCAGGCAGGCA
>JANSYB010000468.1 GCA_024742655.1 Paracoccaceae bacterium
CAGGATCGCCACCTTGGCAAAGCGGGCAAACCCGTCATCGTTGAACATGCCCCCGAAGGCGGTGCGCGTGCCCTGCCCGGTCGTTCCGATCCAGATCGCCAGCAGCGCCATCAGTGCCGCGGTCATCCAGGTCAGGATCGGCGCGTAACGGTCCTGACCGGTATAGGTCACCGCAAGAAGCGCGACGATCGCATAGACCGAGAGGATGATCTCGGGGAGGATGATTGTCAGGTCAGCCTGCATGGGGCGCCTCCGTCACTGCGATGCCGCGGCCAGCCGGGTCGAGGTCTCCGCCTCGGCCAGCGCCGTGTCATAATTCGAGATGAGCGCCTCGACCGAGGGCCCGATGATGTCGGTCACGAGGCTGGGATAGACGCCCAGCAGCAGGGTCATGACCACCAGCGGCGCAAAGATCGCGCGCTCGCGCTGGCTCATGTCGCTGATGGATTTCAGGCTTTCCTTGATCAGGTCGCCCAACACCACCCGGCGATAGAGCCACAGCGCATAGGCCGCCGACAGGATCACGCCCGACGTGGCCACCAGCGCCACCCAGGTGTTGACCTGGAAGATGCCCACCAGCGTCAGGAATTCCCCGATAAAGCCAGAGGTGCCCGGCAGGCCGACATTGGCCATGGTGAACAGCATGAAGATCAGCGCGTAGGCCGGCATCCGGTTGACCAACCCGCCATAGGCGTCGATCTCTCGGGTGTGCATCCGGTCATAGATAACGCCCACGCACAAAAAGAGCGCGCCAGAGATGAAACCGTGGCTGAGCATCTGGAAAATCGCCCCGTCGATGCCCTGTTGGTTGGCCGCGAAAATGCCCATTGTCACATAGCCCATATGCGCGACGGACGAATAGGCGATGAGCTTTTTCATGTCCTCTTGCGCCAGTGCCACCAGCGAGGTGTAGACAATCGCGATGGCCGACATCCACAGGACCAGCGGCGTCATCACGTCGCTGCCCACGGGGAACATCGGCAGGCTGAACCGCAGGAAGCCGTAGCCGCCCATCTTCAGCAGGATCGCGGCCAGCACGACCGAGCCGGCGGTGGGCGCCTGCACATGGGCATCCGGCAGCCAGGTATGCACCGGCCACATCGGCATCTTGACCGCGAAACTGGCAAAGAACGCCAGGAACATCAGCGTCTGCATGCCGCCGATGATGTGAATGCCCAGCACGCTGAAGTTTTCGCTGCTGAACTGGTGCGCCATCAGTTGCGGAATGTCGGTGGTGCCGGCTTCGGCGAACATCGCCACCATCGCCACCAGCATCAGGACCGACCCGAGGAAGGTATAGAGGAAGAACTTGAAGCTGGCGTAGATACGCTCCTTGCCGCCCCAGATGCCGATGATGAGGAACATCGGGATGAGCCCGGCCTCGAAGAAGAGGTAGAACAGCACCAGGTCCAGCGCCATGAACACGCCCAGCATCAGCGTTTCCAGGATCAGGAAGGCGATCATGTATTCCTTGACCCGGACCTTGACGCTCCACGAGGCGGCGATGGTGATCGGCATCATGAAGGTGGTCAGCATCACGAAGAGAACGCTGATCCCGTCCACGCCCATCTTGTATTGCAGGCCAAGCAGCCATTCGCGCTCTTCCACGAACTGGAAGCCGGTATTCGCCGGATCGAACCCGAACAGGATGAACAGTGACACGAGGAAGGTCAGCGAGGTGGCGATCAGCGCCACCCACTTGGCATTGCGCTGCGCGGTCTCGTCCTCGCCGCGCAGGAACAGCGCGAGGATCGCGGCGGCAATGGCGGGGATGAAGGTGGTGATGGAAAGCAGGTTATCCATTATTCAGCTCCCCCCGTCATGCTCATCCAGGTGACAAGCACCGCAATGCCGATGACCATCGCGAAGGCATAGGTAAAGATGTAGCCCGACTGCGCCCGCCCCGCGAGGCGGGTAAAGAACGGGATGATCCCCATGGCGACACCGTTGATCGTGCCGTCGATCACGTTGCCGTCGCCGCGTTTCCACAACAGGCCACCAAGCGCCTTGGCGGGCCGCACGAAGATAAAGTCGTAGACCTCGTCGAAATACCACTTGTTTAGCAGGAACAGATAGAGCGGGCGTTGATTTTCCGCCAGACGGCCCGGGATCGACGGGTTCACGATATAGAACCAGATGGCCGTCACGAGGCCGATCACCATCGCGATGAAGGGCGACAGCTTGACCCATGTCGGCACGTAATGCGCCTCGTGCAGGATCGTGTTCTGGGGCGCGATATAGATCGCCGCCTCGCCGGGGCCGCTTTCCATCACGTAATGCAACTCCGACGCTTTCGGGCTGCGCTCAGCCACGGCCTCGACCAGTTCCTGCGTCGGCTCTCCGTATTTGCCGCCGAAGAATTTCACCACCTCGTTGGTCTTTCCAAAGAAGCTGCCATACCAGATCGCCCCGGCGAACACCGCGCCCAGGGCCAGCACGCCCAGCGGGATCAACATCACCTTGGGGCTTTCATGCGCATGTTCATGGGTGTGCTTGTCGCCGCGCGGCTCGCCCCAGAAGGTCAGGAACATCAGCCGCCAGCTGTAGAAGCTGGTGAACAGCGCCGCGATCACCAGCGCCCAGAAGGCAAAGCCACCCGCCGTGCCCGCATAGGCGCTTTCGATCACCGCATCCTTGGAGGCGAAACCGGCAAAGCCGATCCACCCGGTCAGCGGGATGCCGACACCGGTGATGGCCAGCGTGCCGATCAGCATCGCCCGGAAGGTCCAGGGCAACTTCTTGCGCAAGCCGCCGTAGTTCCGCATGTCCTGTTCGTGGTGCATTCCGTGAATGACCGAGCCCGCGCCCAGAAACAGCATCGCCTTGAAGAAGGCGTGGGTGAAAAGGTGGAACATCGCCACCGAATAGGCGCCCACCCCGGCGGCCACGAACATGTAGCCCAGCTGCGAACAGGTCGAATAGGCGATCACGCGCTTGATGTCGTTCTGCACCAGACCCACGGTGGCCGCGAAAAACGCCGTCATCGCGCCCAGTGCCGTCACGAAGGCCATGGCG
>JANSYB010000100.1 GCA_024742655.1 Paracoccaceae bacterium
CGTGGGTCGCGCGATGAAGGAAATGGGCCGGCAATTCGTGCTGGGAGAAACCATCAAGTCAGCCATGGACCGCGCGGCGGGTATGGAGAAAAAGGGCTATACCTATTCCTATGACATGCTGGGCGAGGCCGCGCGCACCGATGCCGACGCCACCCGCTATCACCTGGCCTATTCGCGCGCGATCACGGCGATTTCCAATGCCTGCACACACAAGGATATCCGCAAGAACCCCGGTATCTCGGTGAAACTGTCGGCGCTGCACCCCCGCTACGAGGTGGCCCAGCGCGCGCAGGTGATGGATGTGCTGATGCCGCGCCTGCGCAGTCTTGCCCTGCTGGCGAAATCGGCGGGCATGGGCCTCAATATCGACGCCGAGGAGGCCGACCGCCTGTCGCTGTCACTCGACGTGATCGAGGCCACGCTGAGCGAGCCGTCGCTGGCCGGATGGGACGGGTTCGGCGTGGTGGTGCAGGCCTATGGGCAGCGCGCGTCCCACGTTCTGGATTACCTGCACGATCTGGCGACACGGCTGGATCGGCGCATCATGGTCCGGCTGGTCAAGGGCGCCTATTGGGACACCGAGATCAAGCAGGCGCAGGTCGAGGGCATCGACGGCTTCCCGGTCTTCACCAACAAGGCGGCGACAGACATCTCCTATATCGCCAACGCGCGCAAACTGCTGTCGATGACCGACCGGATCTATCCGCAATTCGCCACCCATAACGCCCATACGGTGGCCGCGATCCTCGACATGGCGACCGACCCCGAAACCTATGAGTTTCAACGCCTGCACGGCATGGGCGAGGCGCTGCACGACATCGTCATGCAGGCCGAGGGCACGCGCTGCCGCATCTATGCGCCCGTGGGGGCGCATCGCGACCTGCTGGCATACCTGGTGCGTCGCCTGCTGGAAAACGGTGCCAATTCCAGCTTCGTCAACCAGATCGTGGACGAGGATGTCCCGCCCGAGGTTGTTGCGCGTGACCCGTTCGAGGCCATCAACGACGCCACCCCGCATCTGCCTACGGGCCCTGAGCTTTTCCTGCCGGAGCGGCCCAATTCCAAGGGGTTCGATCTGTCGCATCAGCCCACGCTGGATGCCATCGAGGCCACGCGCGGCCCGTTTGCCAACCACCACTGGCAGGCCGTCCCCCTGATCGCGGGCGACGCGGCACCGCAACCACCCGAGCCGGTGACCAATCCCGCCGATCCCGCCGACATCCCCGGCAGCGTTTCATGGGCCAGCCCGGCCGATATCGAAACCGCCCTTGCCGCGGCCGCCCCGTGGGAGGCCCCGGCCGAAGAGCGCGCAACCGTTCTCAACCGCGTGGCCGATCTCTACGAGGAAAACTTCGCAGAGCTTTTCGCCGTGATCGCGCGCGAGGCGGGCAAATCCCTGCCCGATGCGGTGGCCGAACTGCGCGAGGCGGTGGATTTCCTGCGCTACTACGCCGCCAATGCACCATCCGAAGCGCCCGTCGGCACGTTCACCTGCATTTCCCCGTGGAACTTTCCACTGGCCATTTTCACCGGCCAGATCAGCGCGGCGCTGGCGGCGGGCAACGCCGTGCTGTCAAAACCGGCCGAGCAGACCCCGCTGATCTCGCATATGGCCGTGGGCCTGATGCACGAAGCCGGCGTGCCGGCGCATGCGCTGCAACTTCTGCCCGGGGCGGGCGACGTGGGCGCGGCGCTGACCAGCGATGCGCGTGTGGATGGCGTGGCCTTCACCGGCTCGACCGAAACCGCGCTGAAAATCCGCGCGGCGATGGCCGGGAATCTGGCCCCCGGCGCGCCTCTGATCGCGGAGACGGGCGGGATGAACGCCATGATCGTCGACAGCACCGCCCTGCCCGAGCAATCGGTTCAGGCGATTGTCGAATCCGCCTTCCAGTCCGCCGGGCAGCGCTGTTCGGCGCTGCGGTGTCTCTACGTGCAAGAGGACATCGCCGAAAGCTTTACCGAGATGCTGACAGGCGCGATGGATGCCCTGTCGGTGGGCGCCCCATGGCACCTGTCGACCGATGTGGGCCCCGTGATCGACGAAGAGGCCCGCGCCGGGATCGCGGCGCATGTGCAGGCCGCCCGCGCCGAGGGCAGGCTTGTGCACGAGATCAAGACGCCCAATGCCGGCACCTTTGTCGGGCCGGCCCTGATCCGGGTGCCCGGGATCGCTGCGCTGGAGCGCGAGATTTTCGGCCCTGTCCTGCACATGGCCACCTTCAGGGCGGCCGATCTCGACCGCGTGATCGAGGATATCAACGCAACCGGCTACGGCCTGACCTTCGGCCTGATGACCCGCATCGACGACCGCGTGCAGCACGTGACCGAGGCGGTGCAGGCCGGCAACATCTACGTGAACCGCAACCAGATCGGCGCGATCGTCGGCTCGCAACCCTTTGGCGGCGAAGGCATGTCTGGCACCGGCCCCAAGGCAGGCGGGCCGCATTACCTCGCCCGGTTCACCCGACGCCCGGCGCCCCGGACGGAGGGTGACTGGGCCGCGCCCATGCAGGACCGGACGGTGCAATCCTCCCTCGATGCGGTCAATGCGGGGCCGGTCACGGCCCGGGCAGCGCTTGTCTTGCCCGGACCGACGGGGGAATCGAACCGCCTGACCGCCCATCGCCGCCCCGCCCTGCTGTGCCTTGGACCGGGCGCCGAGGCCGCAGCGGCGCAGGCGCGTGCCGTCGAAGACCTGGGCGGGGTCGCGGTGCGCGCGACCGGCTCCATCGCACCGGAAACCCTGCGCACGCTGACCGGCCTCTCAGGCGCGCTCTGGTGGGGCGAGGAAGCCATGGCCCGCGCCTATGCCCGCGCATTGAGCGACCGGGACGGCCCGATCCTGCCTCTGATCACCGGCCTGCCCGATACCGGTCACGCGCTGCATGAACGCCATGTCTGCGTGGACACCACCGCGGCGGGCGGAAACGCGGCGCTTCTGGGCGGGGCGGCTTGACCTCTCCCTTGCATGGGGCCAACGTGGCCCCATGCTGCCGATCCGCGATCACAACCCGTCGGGCCAGACGCCCTATGTGACCTATGTCCTGATGGCGATGAACATCGCGATCTTCCTGAGTTACTGGCCGCTCTTTTCGGACCCGCGCGCACTGAACCTGTTCTTTTACGAATGGGCGATGGTGCCGGTGCTGGTGTCGCAGGAAGGCACGTGGCACACGATGGTCAGCTCGATGTTCCTGCATGGCGGATTTCTACACCTTGCGGGCAACATGCTGTTTTTGTGGATATTCGGCGACAACATGGAAGAGGAGATGGGCCATCTGGGCTATCTTCTGTTCTATCTGGCCAGCGGGCTGGCGGCGGGGCTGGCGCATCTGGCCGCCGCACCGATGTCGCAGGTGCCCACCGTGGGGGCGTCCGGGGCCATCGCGGGCGTGATGGGGGGATACCTGCTGTTGTTTCCCAAGGCGCGGGTGGATATCCTGATCTTCATCATCTTCATCATCCGCATCATCACGATCCCGGCCTGGATCATGCTGGTCCTGTGGTTCACCTTTCAGCTCTTTGGCGGTGTGGGCGCGGATCCCGATACCGGCGGCGTGGCCTATTGGGCGCATGCGGGCGGCTTTGTCGCGGGGATCGCGCTGAGCGTGCCGTTGTTCCTGCGCCGGGGCGGGCCGGCCTTCTGGAACCGGACCGAGGGGCGCCCGCCCCATCCCGAGGCCAAGTACCGCTACGCGCGCTCGAATATTCCCAAGGTGACACGCAAATGACGCGTTCGGCCCGGGCCACCTGCCATTGCGGCGCCGTGGAGTTGCGCCTTGCCCTGCCGGAGGGCCTGCCCCGCCCGCAGCGCTGCGATTGTTCGTTCTGCCGCCGTCGCGCCGCCCCGAACATCAGCGTCCCGCTGGAGGCCCTGGAGGTGGTGAAAGGTCGCGACAGGCTCACGCTCTACACCTGGAAGACCGGAACGGCGAAGCATTATTTCTGCTCGGCCTGCGGCATCTACACCCATCATCAGCGCCGGTCGAACCCGAATGAATACGGTGTCAACCTGGGCTGCATCGACGGCCTGAACCCGGCCGATTTCGAACCGATCCCGTGGACGGACGGCGTCAATCACCCGTCGGACCGCTGATCCCGGGCGCCAAATTTTTCGTGGAAAAAATTTGGCCGAAAATTTTCATTAAATTTTCGGCCCGGCTCAGACCTTGCGGATCACATGGGCGAACTTGTCGAAAATGGCCTCGTTGGCGCAGATCACGTCGCCATCTTCCAGAATGTCCGCGCCTTTTGCCAACGGCTCAACCAGGCCACCGGCCTCACGCACGATCACCACACCCGCCGCGAGATCCCAGGCGTTCAGCCGGCGTTCCCAGAACCCCTCGTAACGGCCCGCCGCGACATACGCCATGTCCAGCGCGGCAGACCCCCACCGGCGCACACCCGCGCATGTGGGCATCAACCGGGCCAGGTCCTGCAGGGTTTCGGGCAGATCCGACCGCCCGCCGAAGGGCACCCCCGTGGCGAAGATCGACTCGATCATCTTGGTGCGCCCCGAGACACGCAGGCGGCTGTCGTTCAGCCACGCGCCCTCGCCCTTTTCAGCGAAGAACATCTCGTCCTTGGCCGCGTCATAGATCACGCCGGCCACCACCTGCCCCTTGTGCTCGAGCGCGATCGACACGGCCCAGTGCGGCAGCCCGTGCAGGAAATTCGTGGTGCCGTCCAGCGGATCGACGATCCACCGGCGGGTCGGGTCCTGCCCGGCCTCGGCGTCGCTTTCCTCTGCGAGCCAGCCATAGGTCGGGCGCGCCTCCATCAGCTCGTCCTTGAGGATCTGTTCGGCGGCCAGATCGGCGCGGCTGACGAAATCGCCCGCACCCTTCATGCTGACCTGCAGGTTCTCGACCTCGCGGAAATCCTTGACCAGTGACCGGCCGGCCTTGCGCGCGGCCTTGAGCATGATGTTGAGATTGGCACTGCCCGGCATGACGATCGGCTCCTGTGGTTCAGGCCGCGCGTATACGCCGCCCCGCCCAGCCTTACAAGGGGCGCTCTGCCATCGCCGCGCACCAGTCCAGCAGCCAGTCGCGAAAGGCCCGCGCCGGCGGGCGCAGCGCGGCGCGATCGGCGTAAACGAGGTGATAGGCTTCGCGCCCCGGCACCTCCAGCCCGGGCACGCATGCCACCAGCCCGGCCTCGGACATCGCCTTGTCGCTGGCCGGGGCCCGGGCCAGCGCGATCCCCGCCCCTTCGCGCGCCAGAGCCATGGCCATGATCGTGTTGTCGGCAAAGACATAGCGCGCCGCACCGGGCAGCACGCCGAGTGCATCGAAGACATGCGGCCAGCCCGCGCGATGCGTCGACACGTCGATCAAACGGTGCATCAGCAGGTCCTGCGGCCCCTCGATCCGGGCAGCAATCTCGGGGCGGGCCACGGGAAAAAGACGCTCCCCGAAAAGTTTATCGCCCTCCGCGCCATGGACCTGCGGAGATCCGAAGACGATCCTGAGATCACTGAAACCCTGCGGAGCATCGAACGGGTCATTCGCGGACCGCAAGGACAGCGTGATATCCGGATGCGCATCTGTGAAGGCGGCGAAGCCACGCGACAGGATGCCATGCGCAAAGAGCAGCACGGATTGCACATAAAGCTGCTGACTGCGTGCCGCGCCGAACAGCCCCTCGGTGGTTGTCTGCAAGGTCAGCAGGGCCTGTTGCACCCCCGGAAGATAGGCCCGGCCCACCGCCGTCAGCGTCACCGCATGGGCGTGTCGGGCAAAAAGCGGCGCACCCAGCCGTTCCTCGAGCGCCTTGACCTGTTGGCTGACCGCGGCGGCGGACATGTTCAGCTCACCTGCGGCGCGCGAAAAGCTTTCGCAGCGGGCGGCCGCCTCGAAGACGCGCAACCAGTTCAGGGAAGGGACCGGGGTCGACATATCGCAGGCTAAGCACAGCTTAGCCTCAGCGTCCAGCATGAGCGTTCTGAGATACACCTTTCTGCCGCTACCGTGAAGCGATCGCGATGCGGAGGACGGCGGATGCTTGACACACAGACACTTTCCCATGGCCGGCTGGACCGGGACCAGATCGACCGGTATTGGCAGAACGGGTTCCTGTGCCCCATCCCCATCCTCGACCCCGAAGAGGTTCGTGCCGAGCGCGCCGCCTTCGAGGCGATGGAGGCGGCGTGGCTGGACAATGGCCTGCCGCTGCCGCTGAACACCTACAAGCGGATCAATGCCCATTGCGTGATCCCGCAGGCGCACCGGATCGCCGCCGACCCGCGGGTTCTGGACGTGGTCGAGGGCATCCTGGGTCCCGACATCCTGATCTGGAGCGTGGAATACTTCGTCAAGGAGCCGGGCACGCAGGCGATCGTGTCGATGCACCAGGACCTGACCTATTGGGGCTTCGGCGCGGTGGATCATCTGCTGACAGCGTGGATCGCGTTGTCGCCCGCGACACCCGCCTCGGGCTGTATGGAATTCGTGGCCGCCTCCCACAAGAACCCGATCCTGCCGCATGTGGATACCTATGACGACAACAACCTTCTGTCGCGCGGACAGGAGATCGAGGTGGATGTCGCACCCGAGGATCGGGTGGCCGCCATATTGCAGCCCGGCCAGATGTCGCTGCATCACGGGCTGATGATCCACGGCTCCGGCCCCAACGTGTCGGACGACCGCCGCATCGCCGTGGCCATCCGCTATTGCACGCCGCAGATCGCGCAGCAGGTCGCGACCAGAGATTATGCCATATTGGCCCGCGGGGCGGACCGGACCGGCAACTTCATCAACTTCACCCCGCCACGTGCCCCCTTTACGCAAGAGAGCCTTGCGCTTTACGATGAAATCAGAACGGCGCAGGCCGCGGCCCTGATGGACGGTGCCGAGGCGGACAGGAAGGGGTTCTACGGATGATGGACAAGGTCAGCTTTACCCAGATGAAGGACGGCACCAGGGAGGATTACGAATTCCTGACCGCCCACGAGATCGACCACACCAAGCACACCGCCAAGCGGCTGCTCAAGGCATTGGTGGAGCTGGATGAAAGCCTGTCGGGCTACCAGATCACCCGGCTGGGCCATTCGGTGCAATCGGCCACGCGGGCGTGGCGTGATGGCGCGGATATCGACTGGGTCGTCTCGGCGCTGTTGCACGATATCGGGGATATCTACGCGCCTTACAATCACGATGAATATGCCGC
>JANSYB010000396.1 GCA_024742655.1 Paracoccaceae bacterium
CGCCTGTCCGGGATCAACGCCTGACAGTCTGCAACTGCGCAAGATCCGCCGGGGTCAGCGTGGCGATCTGTTTGCTCACCGAGACATAGCTTTGCTCGATCGCGGTCGGAAACTTGGTCCAATCCAGCAACCCGATACGTTCCAGTTCGGGCCGCAGCCCCAGATCGGCGCGTTCGCGCATCTTGCGTTGACGTTCGAGGGACGACAGCACCGTCGAATTCAGCAGGATCGAGACGGTTCCGGGAATGCGGAACTTTCTTTTGCGTTTCGGGCGCAGCCGATCCAGAAGCAAGGCCATGTTGGTCGGCAATTTCTCGATCCCGACCGGGCGGTACATCCCGCCGATGAGATCGACGCAGATCGTTTTGGCCGCTCCCGTTTCTTCCAGAACGTCCACGGGCAGGTTGTTGACCACGCCACCATCCACATGCAGGTGCCCATCGATAATGACCGGCGGCAGCACGCCGGGAATCGCGTAGGTCGCCGTCAGGGCCCGCCAAAGCGGGCCTTTGCGCAGAACCGTCTGCGACTGCGTGGTGTAATTGGCCGCAACACAGAAAAAGGGCGTCCAGGTATCTTCTATCCCGATATCGGTGCCCGTGGCCTCGCGGATGGCCCTTTGAGCGAGAACGCGGGTTTTCTTGCCTTTGACAAGAGACACCATGGGCAGAAGGTTCCAGTCATTGGTCGGCCCGCCACTGTCGACGAACACCTTGCACGCCGCCGCCTGAAGGGCATCACCCCGCAGTCCCATCGCGTACCACGCCGCCATCGCCGCCCCGACCGATGTCCCGCCGACGATATCCGGCACGATCCCGGCTTCGTCCAGCGCACGAATAGCGCCGAGATGTGCGGCACCCCGCGCGCCGCCGCCGGCCAGCACAAGACCGATGGCCCGCCCGGTCAGGATCCGCGTGACGCGCCCGATATCCTCGGGGTTGCCGAGGCGCATATGCAGGTGACGGTCGATCCGCCGGGGATCGAGCCACTGCGCGGTGCCCGAGGGGCTGATCGTGTCATCCGCATGAACCAGCAGCAAGGTCTGGCGGGGCAACACGGCCTCCTCCGGGCGGTCGAGTGTCGCCTCCCAAACGGCGGGGGTCGGATCGGCCGCGGCATCCGCGACCCGCACGATCTCATCCGCCTCGGCAACCGCCATGTTCCGCCAGCCGGCCTTTTCTCCTGAACACAACAGAATGGCCAGGCCGTGACTGCGCGACGCATCATGCAGTTGCGCGCGCCCTGCCTCGGCGTCTTCGGCCTCGTTTATGATGGCGACGGGATCAGGATGATTGTCCGCGATGGCCCGGGCCACGGCATCCAGGTCGACATCCGGTGTCACCTTGAACAGGCACAGCGTTTCGGGGACGAACCCGGGGTTGCGCGGACCGGCGCTGCGCTGTGCGCGGGTGATCAGCGTGCGCGCGATGGCAAGCCCGAGTTGCGGATACTGACCCAGCAATCGATGAAAGCTGTCCGCGCCGATGCGGGCAATGGTCGAGGATCGCGAGGCACGCACGCTGGCGTTCCGCCGGGCCTGCATCACCAGGCCGACCTCGCCAATGGTTTCGCCCTGCCGGATTTCCCCGATAAAGGATGGCACCCCGTCCTTTTCGACACTGACGATCAACCGTCCTCTCAGCAGGATGAACAACGCGTCCGAGAGATCCCCCTGTTTGATGAGGGTCGCACCGCTGTCCAGTTCCGATACGGTTATCTCTGCGCGAAAGTCCCGCAACAGTTCCTGATCGGTATCTGTCAGACCGAACACATCGGCCAGCGCCTGATCGATCAGCGCAAAATCGTCCAACATCTTTACCTCTTGCACGCACAAGGCAGAACGGTGTGTCCCGTCTGGCCTGAACGATCAATTCTACGCCGGCGAAAGCGCCGATGCCTTCTTGGAATCACAACAAACTAACAAACTTCGGCCAGTATCGGTATACCGATGTGCATGTCGAGGCGCGCCCGACCTGTCGTTGCGTTAATGCAGGAGAGGGGGCTGTGAACCGGGCCATCCCGCTTTGGTGCGCGACTGTCACATGACAGTTACGCAATCACGCTATCTGCTACCCAAGATATGCTATCGCAGAGCAGACTTGTCAGGCCGGAAACACGATATATAGTGTATCGAAAGATGGGGCGGATGTCCCGCCCCGGGGCAGGTGTCGAGGCAGTCCGGGCGGGAGATTTTTGGACCATGGATGGTGATTTCAGAACCGAGTTTGTGAGGGAACCCGCAGCGTTGAAGCACCATCCTGCGCTGGTGCTGAACGCCGATTACAGACCCTTGTCCTATTATCCGCTGTCGCTTTGGCCCTGGCAGGACGCGGTCAAGGCGGTCTATCTCGACAGGGTCGATATCGTGGCGGAATACGATGACATCGTGCGCAGCCCCTCGACGGAAATCCGCATCCCGTCGGTGATCGTGCTGAAGGATTATGTCAAACCGCAAAGGCGTGTGGCCTTTACCCGGTTCAATCTGTTTCTGCGTGACGAGTTTCGCTGCCAGTATTGCGGCTCCAAGGGGGATCTGACCTTTGATCACGTGGTGCCGCGCGCCAGGGGCGGGATCACCAGCTGGGAGAATGTCGTGGCGGCCTGCAGCCCGTGCAATCTCAGGAAGGGCTCCAAGAGCCTGCGCCGCTCGGGTCTGAGCCTGCGCCGCCAGCCGCGTGCGCCGCAAGCGGAGCAATTGCGCAATCTGGGGCGCAAATTCCCGCCCAATCACCTGCACGAAAGCTGGCTGGATTTCCTGTACTGGGATGCCGAACTGGAAGCGTGACGGGGCCCCCGGCGCGGGCGGAATTTTTCGAAAATTCCGCACCATTTTATGCCACATAAAATGGCCGCCCGTCTGTCCCGGTCCGCCAGGTGGATCCTGCGGATACCGCTCAGGGCCGCGTGCCGCGCAGGTGATGCGGGCAGTGCTCCCCTGTTTCCAGAACCTTGATCATCGCCTGCCAGATCTCGACATTGCTGGCCACGAGATCGGCGTCGTAGCGCGCGGTGAAGTCCACTTCGCGCTGACGGATCATGTCCAGCTCTTCGCGGGCCACTTGCAGATACCACGGGTTGCGATTGACCGTTCGGACCTCTTCGAACCCGGCGTCCTTGAGGGCACGGGCGTATCGCTCGGGTGAGGCCATGGCGAAATCCAGGCCCTCCAGCGCGATGTAGCGCTCCATCTCGGGCGAGGGCGGGCCGTCATGCGATATCAGCCAGTCGGAGGCCGCAAACACCCCGCCGGGCCTGAGCACGCGAAACACATCGCGGGCCAGCGCCTCCTTGTCGGTGATGTGAATGATGGAGTCCTTCGAGAACACCACATCGAAGCTTTGATTGTCGAACGGGAAGGGGCCCGGCTCGACCTTGATGATCTCGATCGCGCCATCCTCTCCGGCCGCCTTGACCCGATCGCGCGCAATGCCACAGACCGTGTCCTCGACGTCGATGCCCACCACCTCGGCCGCCCCGTGATCGCGGCGCAGCGACAGCGCGATCGCGCCGGTTCCGCAGCCGATATCCATCACGCGCTTTCCTCTCAGGTCCAGCCCGTC
>JANSYB010000613.1 GCA_024742655.1 Paracoccaceae bacterium
GAAAGCGAAGAGGAAGAGGGCGAAAGCCCGCGTTCGCGCAGCGAGGCCGACCTGCGCGGCAGCCTCGACAATGACAGCCTGTCCGAGGACGAGATCCGCCAGATCGAAGAGGACCGCGCCAAGGCCGAACAGGCCGCCAAGCTGCGCGAAGAGGATTACCAGCTGGCCTATGCTATCGACATCCTCAAGGGCCTGACGGCGCTGAAGCCTGAGTGAACCGACAAAACGCCTGATCCGGATGTGTGATGCAGTTCCGGGTCGGGCACCGCAGGGCGGCGCTGCCTTTCCGGAAAGAGGGTGCTACTCGACCGAGCGGATCAGTTTACGCTCGAGCACGCGCAGGACGGTGCGCAGGTCGCTGCCGCGCTTGAGAACCTGACCATCCATCCCGATCACCGCATATTGCCCCTGCCGCCCGCGCAGCTTGGGGCGTTTTTCGATCCGGTAAAGGGGGTGTTCCGCCGTGCGTCGAAAGACCGAGAATACCGCCACGTCGCGCAGGCAGGATATCCCGTAGTCGCGCCATTCGCCCGCGGCGACCATGCGCCCGTAAAGCGACAGGATCACGGACAGTTCTGTTCGGTGGAAGGCCACTTGTTGCGGGCCTGACGTGGCCGGAAACGGGGTTGGGGGCTGAAACGTCATGCCCCCAGACTTGCCGCAATCCCGTATCAAATCAAGACAATTCAGCCGCGCCCGATATAGGGCATCTTCGTCGCCATCACCGTCATGAACTGCACGTTCGCCTCGGGCGGCAGCGTGGCCATGTGCAGCACGGACCGCGCCGCATCGTCCACGTCCATCGTGTGCATGCCCGGATTGGCGGCCTTCAGCCCCGCGACCAGCTCGCTCTCGGCGTTGCCGATGTCGATCTGCCCGCAGGCAACGCCAACCTCGCGACCATCCAGTGACAGGCTGCGGGTCATGCCGGTGACCGCGTGTTTCGAAGTGGTGTAGCAGATCGAATTCTCACGCGGAACATGGGCCGACAACGAGCCGTTGTTGATGACCCGTCCGCCCTGCGGCGATTGCGCCCTCATCTGGCGAAAGGCCAGTTGCGCGGCGATGAACATGCCCCGCAGATTGACCGCCATCACCGCATCGAAATCGCGCAGGGCGATTTCATCGGGCGGGGCCGACGGGCCGAACAGCCCGGCATTGTTGAACAGCACATCCAGCCGCCCGGCCTGCGCAACGAAGGTTGCGACGGCCTGCTGCATGGCGGCCTCGTCGGTGACATTGGCCGGCAGGGCCACGGCGTGCTCATGCGCCTGGGCCATCTCTTGCAGCCGCTCCGCGCGCCGCGCGATCAGACCGACCCGCCAGCCGGCGTTCAGAAACACCTCTGCCGTTGCCCGCCCTATGCCGGAACTGGCCCCTGTGATCAGGATTGATTTCATGTCTCAACCTCCAGTTCCAATGGCGCCGGCGCCACCCGCAGGTCATCGATCCGCAAGGGGCCTGTCGGTTTGGACAACCGGTTGCGCACGACCCAGTGCAGCCGCTCCTCGGCGCGGGTGATGGCAACATAGGCCAGCCGTTTCCACAAGGGTTGCCCCGCCTCGGTCCGGCCCATGCGGGACGCCGCATAGATATCCGGGCCAAAGACCTGCACATCCGGCCATTGGGAGCCTTGCGCCTTGTGGATCGTCACCGCCGCCCCATGCAGAAAGGTGGCCCCCATCCGCGCGGCAAAGGGAATGAACGGTTCTTCCTCGTCCGGTTTCTCGATCTTGACGATCGACGCGGCCGAAACCTGCGGATCTTCGGCCCCGATGACATGCAGCCGTGAAAACCCCGGCTTGCGCCCCGGGCCAAGGTAAATGACCTGCGCGCCCTTGATCAGGCCGCGCGCCTCGAGGTCCAGACGCTTCTTGCGGTGCTTGAGCGGCAATTCGATCCCGTCACAGATCAGCGGCTCACCTTCCAACAATTCGGTATCGGGGGCGCCGTGCACCGCCCGAAAGGCCGTGATCAGACGAATGCGCGTGGCGTTGCGCCAGACCAGAACGGGCGAACGGGCCATCAGGTCGACCTCGACCCGCTGTGCCCATTTCACCCGGTCATCCCGGCGGGCCGTCTCCTCGATCATCCGCTCGAAATCTTGAAATTCCAGTTGCGGGTC
>JANSYB010000599.1 GCA_024742655.1 Paracoccaceae bacterium
AATCGACTTCATCATCCTGTTGTCGGGCATCGGGGTCGTTTCGCTGGTTCTGGGCGTGATCCTGTCGCTGTCGCGATCCCCCGATCACGTGCCACTGGAAGAGCGCGCGTTCGAGCACGGGATGAACCAGAAAACCGCGCGAAAGTTCCTTTACCTGGCCGGTCTGATGCTGAGTTCGGGCATGTTCCTGGCGATGACCTGGATGCACTGGCCGCTGCCGCTGGTGCAGGAAAAGCAGCTCGATCTCTACGAGAGCGTCGTGAACGCCACATTGTTCTACTACGGGGTCTTCTACACCCTGCTGATCGTCACCGGGTTCGGCCCCGTGATGTACCTCGCCGCGCGCCGGTCAGAGGCGCTGGCCATGGAAAACCTGGGCGCGGGGCAACCCATGGCGCAGCCCGTGCCGGGCAAGGGCGCCCCCGGACCGCCAACCGTTTCGGCGATTGAAAAATGGAAGGCGGCGCATGGTCTGCGTATCTCCATGACCGAGGCGATCCAGGCCCTTCTGGCGACGACCTCGCCGCTTCTGACGGCATTCGCCGGCAGTTTTTCCCCGGTCTGACGGCTGACAAGACGAAATTTGGCGCTAAATCTTGGCTCGCAACCGCATTGGTTCTTCCAACCGGCGGCCGGACGGCTTAGATACGGTTGACGAAATTCCGAGGGGGCCGCACAACAGGCCCCGGAAATGGGAGAAATAGCATGCTGAACAATATCGGCCTTCCCGGCCTTCTTCTGATCGCCGTGGTGGTGCTCGTGCTTTTTGGGCGCGGCAAAATCTCTTCGCTGATGGGTGAGGTCGGCAAGGGCATCACCAGCTTCAAGAAGGGTGTCGCCGAAGGGACCAAGGAAATCGAGGACGCGGACGACGAGGCGACCCAAACCGCCAAGGACGTCACGCCCGAAGACGAAAAAGACAAGGTCTGAGCCGCTAGATGCTGGACCTTGGCTGGACCGAGCTGCTGCTGATCGGCATCGTGGCGTTGATCGTCGTGGGGCCGAAAGATCTGCCGGGCATGTTCCGGACGGTCGGTAATTTTATCGGCAAGGCCAAGAAAATGGCCCGCGAGTTCAGCCGGGCGATGAACGACGCCGCCGACGAGGCGGGGGTCAAGGATGTGTCGGACACGTTGAAGAAGGCCAGCAACCCGATGGGTTCGGCGATGGACGAGGTCCGCAAATCCACCGAAAGCTTTACCGCCAAGACGATGGCCGGTCCCGAGCCCAAGCGCGCCGAGTATGATGAGGAGCGCCAGGCCCAGGCCGAGAAGATCCGCAAGAAATCCGCCGAGATGGCCGAGGAACGCAAGGCGGCCGAAGAGGCCGCGAAGGCCGCCGAAGAGGCCGACAAGGCCAATGCCGGAGCCGACGCCGTCGCGGCTGAGGACACGCCCAAAAGCGCGGCCGGGGACAAGGCATGAGCAGCACCGCACCCGACGAGATAGAAGACAGCTCCGCCCCGCTGATCGAGCACCTGGCCGAGCTGCGCAACCGGCTGATCAAATGCGTCGTGGCGTTTCTGATCGGCATGATCATCTGTTTCACCGTCGCCACGCCGCTCTTCAACTTCCTGACGGATCCCTTGTGCCAGGTGCTGGCCGAGCGCGGACAGGATTGCGACCTGATCTTCATCAGCCCGCAAGAGGGCTTCTTCGTGGCGATCAAGGTGTCGCTGCTGGGGGGCTTCATCCTGGCCTTTCCCTACATCGCCAACCAGATGTGGCGCTTTGTGGCGCCGGGGCTTTACAAGTCCGAGAAAGGTGCGTTCCTGCCCTTCCTCGTGGCCTCGCCCTTCATGTTCTTTCTGGGCGCGTCGTTTGCGTTCTACGTGGTCACGCCGCTGGCCTATGACTTCTTCCTCGGCTTCCAGCAATTCGGGCAGGCCGGCGAGGCCGTGCCGGGGGCCGATCCGCAGAACGCGGCGCCGCTCAGTGTGGTGTTCCAGGGCTCCGCTCAGGAATACCTGAACCTGACGATCAAGTTCATCGTGGCCTTTGGCCTGTGTTTTCAGCTTCCGGTGCTTCTGACCCTGATGGGCAAGGCGGGTCTGGTCGACGCCCAGGGCCTCAAGACCGTGCGCAAATACGCCGTGGTGGGCATCCTGTTGCTGGCCGCGCTGGTCACGCCGCCTGATGTGATTACGCAGGTGATCCTGTTCGTGGTGGTCTATGGGCTTTACGAGGTG
>JANSYB010000741.1 GCA_024742655.1 Paracoccaceae bacterium
CGGATCACCAGCAACCAGACGCTGGCCGGCATGATCGTGGTCGAGGTGGATTTGCGCAAATACGAACGGGCCTGGGCGGGTATTTCGGATGCCGTGCTGGTGACCGACAGCGAGGGGCAGATCATCCTGGCGACAGAGCCGCGCTGGCGCGGCCTGACCGAGACCGAGGCGCTGATGCGCGAACCGGCCAATTCGGCCATCCTGCGCGCGCTGCAGGCCACGGCCGACTGGTCCACGCTGCCGCCCGATGCCTATCTCGAGGGCGAGGCGGTGATGCGCGTGCAGGGCAGGGTGGCCTTTCGCGGCTGGCGGATTGCGTCCTTCACGACCTATGCCAGCGTGCGCGACAAGGTGAACGGCGTGCTGGCACTGGAAATCATGGGCTTCGCGATTCTGCTGGCGCTGGCCTTTTATTTCCTGAATCGCAAAACGGCCGTGCGCATGGCGCTCTTTCAGCGAGAGTCGGCAGAGCTTCGCGCATTGAACGCCCGCCTGCAGCGGGAAATCGCCGAGCGCCAGAGGGTGCAGGAGAACCTCGCCGTGGCGGAACAGACGCTGCAACAAAGCTCGAAACTCGCCGTTCTGGGCGAGATGTCGGCGGCGGTCAGTCACGAGCTGAACCAACCCTTGGCGGCGATGAAAACCTACCTGGCCGGCGCGCGCCTTCTGCTGTCGCGCAACCGCCCCGAAGAGGCGGTCTCGTCCTTTCAGCGGATCGACGACCTGATCGAAAGAATGGGCGCGATCACCAAGCAGCTGAAATCCTATGCCCGGCAGGACGGAAACGAGTTTCAGCCTGTAAACATGGGCGATGCGATCAATTCGGCCCTCGCGATGATGGAGCCTCAACTGCGTCAGCGCAAGGTCAACATCACCCGCACGATACCCGCCGATCCAGTTCTGGTGATGGGGGATCGGGTGCGCATTGAACAGGTGATGATCAACCTGTTGCGCAACGCCATGGATGCCACCCAGAACGTGGAGGATCCCCAGATCGAAATTCTGCTGGCGGCCGGTGAGACGGCGGTTCTGACCGTGCGCGACAATGGCCACGGGATCGAGGATATCGAGAACCTGTTCGAGCCCTTCTATACCACAAAGCAGCCCGGCGACGGGGTCGGCTTGGGTCTTGCCATTTCATCCGGCATCGTGAACGACCTAGGAGGCCGGCTGACCGCGCGCAATGCGGCGGCCGGGGGGGCTGTATTCGAGATGCAGCTTCCTATCTTACCAGAAGAGACCCGTGCAGCGGAGTAAGACCCATGCCAAGTGCCATGAAAATCGCCATCGTCGACGATGAAAAGGACATGCGCCAGTCCATCAGCCAGTGGTTGGCCCTGTCGGGCTATGACACCGAGGCCTTTCCAAGCGCCGAGGAGGCGCTCAAGGTGCTGGGCCCCGATTATCCCGGCATCGTGGTCACCGACATCAAGATGCCCGGTATGGACGGCATGCAGTTCCTCAAGAAACTGATGGGCAGCGACAGTTCGCTGCCGGTGATCATGATCAC
>JANSYB010000053.1 GCA_024742655.1 Paracoccaceae bacterium
GATCATCAGCGTCTTCGCGCTTGCGTCACCGATCGGTTCACTTCATCCTTAACCAAACTTTCCCTTGGGGCAATTCTTTTGCCATGACCCGGACGATTTATTTCAACGGCCCGATCCTGACGGTGGACCAAGCCGACAGCGTGACAGAGGCCGTTCTGGTCGGAAAAGGAAAAATCCTTGCCACCGGCCCACTTGCGCAGATCGAGGCGCAGGCCCCACCCGACACGGCGCGATACGACCTGCGCGGGCGCGTGATGATACCGGCCTTCATCGACCCGCATGGGCATTTCCCGGACTCCGGTTATCTCGGCCTGAACCGGGCCGACCTGTCAGGCCCCCCGGTGGGCGGGTGCGCCAGCATGGCCGAGGCGCTGGAACGGCTGCGCGAACAGGCGGCCAACACGCCACCGGGCGATTGGGTGATCGGCTCGCTTTTCGATCCGACCGCCTTTGCCGAGAACCGCCTGCCGACGCGCGATGAGCTGGATTCGGTCTCGAATGACCACCCGGTTCTCGTGCTGCATTTCACCGGCCATGCGGGGGCGGTGAACTCCATGGGCCTTGCCGCGCGTGGAATCGGACCCGACACGCCCGATCCCCCCGGTGCCTGGTTCGGGCGCGACCCGGCGACCGGCGCACTGGACGGCTCGCTCAACGGCATGGCCGCGATCGGAGAGTTGGGAGATTCGGAATTCCGGGTCAGCTACCCCGATTTCCGCGAGGCCTTTGCCCGGGCAGCACACGAATACCACGCGCAGGGCGTCGCCCTGGCCCAGAACGCGTGGGCGAACGAAAAACTGCTGTCCTACTTCCAGACACTCGGGGCAGAGGACAGCGCCGAAATCGACTGCATGGTACTGCCCGCGGCGGAGGTAGAGCCCACCTACAGTGCCGGCAAGTTGAACCTGCCGCCCGAGGACGCGGCGCGGCGCATCATGATCGGGCCGCGCAAACTCTTTGGGGACGGATCGTTCCACGTCCAGAACGCCTGCATCACCCGGCCCTATTTCCGGCCTTTCAACGGTGACCCAGACTATCGCTGCGATCCGGCCATCACCAAGGCCGGCATGGTGGCCCGCATCGGCCCGCTGCACGCGGCGGGGTATCAGGTCCATATTCACTGCAACGGCGATGCCACGGCGGATATCCTTCTGGATGCGTTCGAGGACGTGTTGCAGACGCATCCGCGCGACGATCACCGGCACACGCTGATCCACACCCAGATTCTGCGAGAGGATCAGCTGGACCGCATGGTGCGTCTGGGCATCACGGCCAGCTTCTTTCCGGCGCATCTCTATTACTGGGGGGATTTCCACCGCGACGTGACCTTCGGCCCCGAACGCGTGCAGGACATGTGCCCACTCAGATGGGCCGCCGACCGTGGCATCCGCTTTACCATCCACAACGACGCGCAGGTGACACCCACCCGGCCGCTGCACCTGATGTGGTGCGCGGTGAACCGCATGTCGCATACCGGCACCGTTCTGGGAAAGCGGCAGGTCCTGACCCCGCGCGAGGCGCTCAGGGCGCATACGATCGACGCCGCCTGGCAGGTGTTTCTGGATCACGAGCGCGGCAGTATCGAGGCCGGAAAACGCGCCGATTTCGCGATCCTGTCGGCCAACCCGCTGGACGACCCTACGGCTATCCGCGACATCGCGGTCGAGGAAACCATCATCGCGGGTCAATCCGTTTACCGAAGAGAGGGCGCATGACCCGTATCCTGATCGCCGGGTTTCAGCACGAGACCAACACATTCGGCGCGACCAAGGCCACACTGGCCGATTTCGAGATGGCCGACAGCTGGCCCGGCCTGTTGCGCGGCGACGAGGTGCTTCCCGGTACGCGCGGCGCGAACCTGCCACTGGCCGGTTTCGTCCAAGAGGCCGCGACCGCCGGGGCGGACCTGATCCCCGTTGTCTGGGCCTCGGCCGAGCCATCGGCGCATGTGACCGACGCCGCGTTCGAGACCATCGGCGGCATGATCCTGAGCGCCGCGGCCAAGGGCGGGTTCGACGGCCTCTACCTCGATCTGCATGGGGCCATGGTGACCGAAATCCATCAGGACGGCGAGGGCGAGTTGCTGCGCCGCCTGCGCGACGTCGTGGGTCCGGACCTGCCGATTTCCATCAGTCTTGACCTGCACGCGAACCTGACGCCGGCCATGGTCGATCATGCCTCGGCCATCACGATGTTCCGCACTTACCCGCATCTGGACATGGCAGCGACGGGTGGGCGGGCCTTCCATACGTTATCGTATCTTTTGGGGGGCGGCGCGCTTTGCGCGGCATACCGGCAGTCGCCCTACCTTATCCCGCTGCACGCGCAATACACAGGGGCCGAGCCGTTCCGGGGCCTTTACGGGGCGGTCGCGGCGGTCGGCCCTGCGCCCGGTCAGTGGGCCGAACTCGCCGCCGGGTTTCCCGCCGCCGATATCCATGACGCGGGCCCGGCCATGCTGGCCTATGCCGCAACACAGGCCGAGGCGGATTCCATCGCCGACAACCTGTTGGCCAAGCTGGTCGCGGCAGAGCCGAAGATGGACGTGTCGCTATTGGAACCCGGCGAGGCGGTCGCAAGGGCCGCAACCCTGGCCCGCGAAACCGACAGGCCCGTCGTCATCGCCGACGTACAGGACAACCCCGGCGCGGGCGGGGCATCGGACACAACGGGCATGTTGCGCGCGCTGGTGCAGGCGGGCGCGCAGGGCGCGGTACTGGGGATGCTGAACGACCCAGAGGCCGCCGCGCAGGCCCATGCGATGGGCCAAGGCGCGGAATTCGACGCGGCCCTTGGCGACAAGGCCGGGCCCAACCCCGATCCGTTTCACGCCCGGTTCCGTGTAGAGGCACTGAGCGACGGGCGGTTTCCCTTTACCGGCGAGATGTATGCCGGCATCGCGGCCGATACCGGGCCGGCGGCCCTGTTGCGGGTCGTGGATGACCATGCGGATGTGCGGGTCGTCATCTCGTCCAAGCGGTGTCAGAACCTCGATCAGGCGATCTTTACCCATCTCGGCATCGACCCGGCCGAGGCACGGATCGTCGTGGTCAAAAGCACGGTTCATTTCCGCGCCGATTACGAGCCCATCGCCGGTGCGGTTCTGAATGCCCGCGCGCCGGGCCTGTTTCCCTGCCGACTGGAAGAGATCGACTACCGCCACCTCAGGCCCGGCCTGCGCCGCGTGCCTATGGGCCCAGAACGGTAACGCCGCCTCTTTCCATTTCCGCGCCCCTTGGCTACGCCTTGAACAGAATAAAACCGGGGGACGCCGATGGACCGGGCCGAAATCGTTCACGACAATTTCCTGCGCCGCGTGGCAGCGGGTGACCTGCCGCCGGGTAAGGAACCTGACGGACCACTGGAGGCCGAACAGGCCACAGCCCTTTTTCGCGCGCAATGCCTCAGCCGGGCGTTGGACCGTCACAGCCGGGTCATGCAAAAGGCCGGACAGGGTTTCTACACGATCGGATCGTCGGGCCATGAGGGCATGGCCGCCGTCGCCGCCGCGCTGCGCCCGACCGATATGGCCTTCCTGCATTACCGCGATGCCGCTTTCCAGATCGCCCGCAGCCATCAGGTTCCCGGCGGAGACATCATGCGCGATATGCTGCTGTCCTTTGCCTCCTCATCCGAGGACCCGATCAGCGGCGGGCGGCACAAGGTGCTGGGTTCGAAAGAGCTCAACATCCCGCCACAGACCTCGACCATCGCCAGTCATCTGCCCAAGGCCGTCGGTGCGGCCTATTCGCTTGGCCTTGCCATGCGCCGCCCGACGGAGCATCGCGCGCTGGCCGAGGACAGCATCGTGATGTGTTCCTTCGGGGATGCGTCCGCCAATCATTCCACCGCACAGGGCGCGTTCAACACCGCCGGCTGGACGGCTTATCAATCCGCGCCCCTGCCCTTGATGTTCGTGTGCGAGGACAACGGGATCGGCATTTCGGTCAAGACGCCGAAGGGCTGGATCGAGGCCAATTTCCGCAACCGCCCCGGGCTGACCTTTTTCGCCTGCGACGGGCTGGACCTGTACGACACCTACCGCGTGGCGCGCGAGGCGGCCGATTTCATTCGCCGGACCCGCAAACCCGCCTTTGTGCATATCCGTACCGTGCGCCTTTACGGTCACGCGGGGGCGGATGTACCGACAACCTATCTCAGCAAGGCCGAGGTCGAGGCCGAAGAGGCCAACGACCCCCTGCTGCATTCGGTGCGCCTGCTGGATCGGGCCGGGGCGATGACGCCGGGGGACGCCCTGCACCTTTATACCGAGACCTGCACGCAGGTGGCCGCCAAGGCCGAGGAGGTCGTCACACGTCCGCGCCTGCAAACCGCGCAGGACGTGATGGCCAGCCTGATCCCGCCCAAACGCGCCTGCCGGCCCACCAACGGCCCCACGGACGAGGCCCGCGCGGCGGCACTCGGCGGCGATCTCAAGGCCATGCAGGAGCCGCAGATCCTGTCGCGGCTGATCAATTGGGCCCTGACCGACCTGATGCTGGAGCATCCCGAGATCGTCACCATGGGCGAGGATGTCGGCCGCAAGGGCGGCGTCTATGGCGTCACGCAAAAGCTGCAATCGCGGTTCGGGCCGGACCGGGTGATCGACACGCTGCTGGACGAGCAATCCATTCTCGGGCTTGGCATCGGTCTGGCGCATAACGGGTTCCTGCCGATCCCGGAAATTCAGTTCCTCGCCTATCTGCACAATGCCGAGGACCAGCTGCGCGGAGAGGCGGCGACCCTGCCTTTCTTTTCCAACGGGCAATACACCAACCCGATGGTGGTGCGCATCGCGGGCCTTGGCTATCAGCGCGGGTTCGGCGGACATTTCCACAACGACAATTCCGTGGCCGTTATGCGCGACATTCCGGGGCTGATCCTGGCCTGTCCGTCAACCGGCGCGGATGCCGCCCGCATGCTGCGCGAATGCGTGCGGCTGGGGCGCGAGGAACAGCGCGTTGTCGTCTTTCTGGAACCCATCGCGCTTTACCCGATGCGCGACCTGCACGCGGCCGGCGATGGTGGCTGGATGTGCACCTACCCGGCGCCCGACGAACGCATCGCATTGGGCGAGGTCGGCGTGCAGGGTGAGGGAACGGACCTTGCCATCGTGACCTTCGGCAACGGGCATTACCTGTCGCGTCAGGCGCAGGCGACGCTTGCCAGCGAGGGCATAGAGGCGCGGGTGATCGACCTGCGCTGGCTGTCGCCCCTGCCCAAGGCCGCGCTGTTGCAGGCCATCGAGGGCTGCAAGCAGATCCTGATCGTGGATGAAACCCGTCAGTCGGGCGGCGTGGCCGAGGCGTTGATGGCGCTGCTGACCGAGGCGACCCAGACGCCCCATGCCCGGCTGACCGCAAGGGACAGTTTCATCGCGACCGGCCCGGCCTATGCCGCCACCATGCCGTCGGCCGATGCGATCGTGGCCGCGGCGAAGGCCCTGTGCGGCTGACCCGTCAGGCCAGCCCGGGCAGCCACAGCACGATGATCGGAAACGTTACCAGCAGCGCGATGGTGATCGCGTCGGCGATAAAGAAGGGCATCACCCCGCGGAACACGTCCTGAACGCTCAGGTCCGGGCGCACGCCCGCCACCACGAAACAGTTCAGGCCGATGGGCGGCGTGATCAGGCAGAATTCGGCCATCTTGACTACGAGGATCCCGAACCAGATCGCGCACATCTCGCCCGACATGCCAAAGGCACTGTCGGCCGCGCTGACCCCCTCGCCCCCGTTCAGCGCCATGACCGCGGGGTAAACGACGGGCAGCGTCAGCAGCAACATCCCGATCGCGTCCATGAACATGCCCAGCACCGCATAGGCCAGCAGGATGCAGACGAGGATCAGCATCGGCGACATCTCTAGAGAGGTGATCCAGTCCGAAAACGCCGCGGGCAATTCGGCAAAGCCGAGAAACCGCACGTAGATCAGAACGCCCCAGATAATGGTGAAGATCATGACGGTCAGCTTGGCGGTTTCCAGCAGCGCCGATTTCAACTCGGTCCAGCGCATGCCGCGATAAAGCGCCATCAGGAACACGATGAAGGCCCCGATCGCACCGCCCTCTGTCGGTGTGCCCCAGGCATCGCCAAATGGGTTGTAGACGAAAAAGATGATGATCACGACCACCGCCACGATCGGCAGGGCCGGCGGCAACGCGGCGAATCTCTGGCCCCAGGTGAAACCACGCACCGGCGGGCCCACGGATTTGAACACCAGCGCGATGGTGATGATCAACGTGGCATAAACGAAGGCCGAAAAGGCACCGGGGATGAAGCCCGCCAGCAACAGCTTGCCCACGTCCTGTTCCACGATGATCGCGTAGATCACGAGGATGGCGGATGGCGGAATAAGAGAGGCCAGCGTGCCACCCGCCGCCACGACCCCCGCCGCGAACCGCTTGTTATACCCGATCTTGAGCATTTCGGGGATCGCGATGCGCGAGAAGACCGCCGCCGTTGCCACCGACGCCCCCGAGACCGCGGCAAAGCCCGCCGTGGCAAAGACCGTCGAGACGGCCAGCCCCCCGGGCACCCACGCGATCCAGCGCTTCGCCGCCTCGAAAAGCGCACGGGTCAGGCCGGCGTAATAGGCGAGGTATCCGATCAGGATGAAGGTCGGGATCAGCGACAGCGCATTGGCCGACACCTTGGAATGCGGCACCTGCCCCGCGATCTTGACGCTGATTTCCAACGATTTCCAGAACCGTTCGGGGTTGTAGTCGAAGCCGTTCCAGCGCAGCCAGACCAGCCCTACGAAGCCCGCGAGGCCGGCGGCAAAGGCCACGCGCATCCCCAGCACGACCAGCACCAGCATCCCGGCTGTGGTCCAGAGGCCAATCGTAATTGGATCCATCAGTCGCGCCCTTCCAGCTGTTCGGCCTCGGCCGCGGCCTGTTCTGCCGCCGACTGCACCAGCGGCACGCCCACGGGCCGGTCAAGCCCAAGGACAAGCGCCCGCCCATAGCCCCAAAGCTGCAGACAAAGACGAAGGCACAGAACAAAGAAGGCCACCGGCACGATCAGCTTCGCCGGCCAGAGCGGCAGGCCGATATCGATCGTGCTGTCGCGGCTCCAGAGCGGGCGGGACATGTCGAAGCTGCGGTCGAAATGCGCCCAGCTGCCCCAGACCAGCGCCACCATCAGCAATAGGATCATCACGATCATCAGGCATTCCACCGCCCACAGGGCACGGCCATGCAGCCGGCCCACAAGGATATCCATCCGGATATGCGCCCCGTCGCGCTGCACATAGGACACGCCCATGATCGCAATGAGCGGCATCAACACTTCGATGTAATCCACGTATCCGGGCAGCGGTGCGCCGAAAAACTTGCGGCCGCTGACCGAATAGGCCGCCAGGAACATGAGCGAAAACGCCGCCAACCCGCTCAGCAGCGCGAAAACGCGTTCCAGTTTCAGCAAACCCCGGTCAAGCCGGCTCAGCAGACTGGAATCCTCCAATACGGCGGATGCACCGGCCATTGTCCCTCTCCCCCCTGAAGTCGGGCCGCCCGCGATATGTCCGCGGGCGGCCTCTTGTCGTTAGTTGGAGGCGCGCTTTTCTTCGAGCGTCTTCATCACGAGGTCATACAGTTCCTGACCCGGCAGGCCCTGGCCCTCGATATCGGCGATCCACGCCTCGCGGGCCGGATCGGCGGCCTTGGCACGGAAGGCGTTGAGTTCATCGTCGGAGATCATGACCTTCTCGACCCCCTTCTCGTCGAGAATACCGTCCCACTTGGCCAGCAACTCGCCGTAGTTGGCCAGGTAGTGGTCGATCGACTCGCTCACGGATTCATCCAGTGCGGCGCGGTGCTCATCCGACAGCCCCTCATAGGCGTCGATATTCACAACCACAGGGCAGTTCACCGTGCCGGGGTTCAGGTTCGCCGTCCACCACGTTGCCTGGTTGATCGTGCCAAAGCTGAGATGCGCGTGCTGGGCAAAGGCCACCGTGTCCACAACGCCCGATTCCATCGACTGGTAGGCCTCGGTCGCGGTCACCGAGGTGGGCACCGCGCCCACGGCCTCGAACGCCTTGCCCAGACCACCGGTTGCGCGTACGCGCATGCCCTCGAACTCGGCCAGCTCGTCGCGCGGCTCGCCGGTGCCGACGATGTTGTATTGCGGCATGGGCGAGGTCATCAGCAGCCTGGCGTTCCACTGGGCCATTTCCTCGGCCACGGCGGGATGGGCATAGACGGCGTGGCTGACGGCCACTTCCTCATCAAGGTTGCTGACACCCAGGAAGGGCAGTTCCAGCACCGTGATCAGGCGGTTCTTGTCCGGATGATAGCCTGCGCAGAACTGCGCCATCTCGAAAGCACCGATGGAAATCCCGTCAAGGTTTTCCTTGTTCTTCGACAGGCCGCCATAGCTGATGTTCATCGTGAACTCGCCACCGGTCTTTTCGCTGACCAGCTCGGCCAGTTTCTCGACATGTTCGGTGAACGCCCGGCGCTTGCCCCAGAGCGACACGTTCCATTCGGTGGCAAGAGCCTCGCCGGCAAAGGCGAAAGACAAAACGGCAGTTACGCCGGCTCCCATAATCTTGTGCATGGTGTTTCCTCCCAGAGTCATGCGCGTGAATAGACTGCATATAGGGTGGCAGAACCGAAAGGCATTGCCCATGAGGAATTCTGCGCGCGCGCGTTCGCTTGGGTTGCGGAAATCTGCAGCCCTGTCCGGTTAGAGCAACGCATCCTTGTTCAGGCCCAGCTTGACGATCTTTTCGTTCAGCGTACGCCGCCCGATGCCCAGCGCCTCGGCCACGGCATCCATCCGTCCCTTGTGGGCCTGAATCGCCTTGCCGATCAACTCCCTCTCGAAGGCCGCGACGGCCTCTCGCAGGGTGTCGGGGACATCCTCGATCAGCAGATCGGCGCGCATGGCCTGCGCAACCGAGCCGATGCCGCGGCGCGCCGACAGAATCCGGCGTTCGGCGACGTTGCGCAGTTCGCGCACGTTGCCCGGCCAGTCATGCGACATCAGCGCGGCCAGATCATCCTGCGTCA
>JANSYB010000701.1 GCA_024742655.1 Paracoccaceae bacterium
GACGCCCTGCGGAACACCCAGATATCTTGACGCCGCGGTCACACGTCCATAGGTTCGGGGCCGAACCTGACCTCTGTGGGAGACATGAAAAATGGCCACCGTTGCCGTAACCGACGATACCTTCGACACCGAAGTGAAAAACTCCGACATCCCGGTGGTGGTTGATTTCTGGGCCGAGTGGTGCGGCCCCTGCAAACAGATCGGCCCGGCGCTCGAAGAACTTTCCGCCGAGATGGACGGCAAGGTGAAGATCGTGAAAGTGAACGTGGATGAAAACCCGAACTCGCCCTCGCAAATGGGCGTGCGCGGCATCCCGGCGCTCTTCATCTTCAAGAATGGCGAGGTGATTTCCAACCGCGCCGGTGCCGCCCCCAAGGCCGCGCTGCAAAGCTGGATCGAAGACTCGATCTGAACCACGCATCTGACGTGAAGGACAGGGTCGCCATCCGCGCGGCCCTTTTCTTTTGCAACGATCCAGGGATGATGCAGGCATGACCCTGACCAATGCCGACATCGCCGAGTTGACCGACCTGCGGCGCGAATTGCACCGCCACCCCGAGGTGTCGGGTGAAGAAGTGCGCACCGCCGACCGTATCCGCGCAGCTTTGAATCCGCTTTCACCGGATCAAGTGATCACCGGTTTGGGTGGACACGGTCTGGCCGCTGTGTTCGACGGGGCGGGCTGTGGTCCAACAGTCCTGTTCCGGTGCGAACTGGACGCGTTGCCGATCCTGGAGACCGGGATGTCGCCGCATCGCTCCACCATCGCGGGCAAAGGACATCTCTGCGGCCATGACGGGCATATGGCGATCCTCACAGGGCTGGCGCGGCTGCTTTCCCGGCAACGCCCCAAGCGCGGGCGCGTCGTGCTGCTGTTTCAACCGGCCGAGGAAACGGGCGAAGGGGCGAAGGCCATTCTCGAGGATGCCAAATTCGAAACGATTGCACCTGATTTTGCCTTTTCCCTGCACAATATGCCTGGTGTTCCCTTCGGCCAGGTCTCACTGGCCCCGGGCCCGGTGAACTGTGCCTCTCGGGGCCTGTCTCTCACACTGACCGGTGCAACCGCGCACGCATCGCAACCTGAGACCGGTATCTCGCCCATGACCGCGCTTTGCGAACTGATGCCGCGACTTACAGCGCTTGGGCATGGGAAAACCTCGGATCCGGATTTCGCACTGGTCACCATCACCCATGCCAGGATGGGCGAACCGGCGTTCGGGATCACACCCGGCGAGGCCACGCTTTTTGCCACGCTACGGACCCTGACAGATGACAGGATGACAGCACTGTGTGAGACCGCCCATGCCTTGATCGACACTGTTTCGGCGGAAAACAGACTGTCCGTCACGCACGACTATCACGACATCTTTGCCCATTGCGAAAATCACCCCGAGGCCACCGGCATCCTGTCCGCCGCGCTCGATCGTCTGGGCATTCCGCATAACGACACTGGTCTGCCCTGGCGTCCGTCCGAGGATTTCGGGCGCTACGGCCAAAGCGCCAAGGCCGCCATGTTGTTCCTTGGCGCGGGCACCGACACGCCCGATCTGCATAACCCAGACTATGATTTTCCCGATGATCTGATCCCCGTAGGCGCCCGGATCTTCGAAACCGTCACACGTGACATTCTGGGCTGACCCTTGCGCCTGCTGTCTGTCCCTTCCATATAGGCACGAACCGGAA
>JANSYB010000633.1 GCA_024742655.1 Paracoccaceae bacterium
CAGATCACAGATTTCCAGCGTGTCAGACGGGTTGAACAGCCGGATCATGCGCGTCTCTTCGAGTTGAACCCGGTCGATCTGGTCGATCTCGATGGGCGTTTCCGTTCCATCATGCCCGACGGCGAAGGCCGCGCTTTCGCCGTGGCTGATCAATACCGGCGGCAGGCGCGTGGCCGTAACTTTCATCGGCAAGGGGTTGTCCCCCAGAAACAGCTTGGACAAGGTACTCTTCCCTGCGCTGAATTCTCCCATCAGGGCGAGGCGGGTCTTGCGCGGACTATCCCCTTTAGAATCATTGGTCATGGTTGTCTCCTCGATCAGTTCGTGTAGCGGCGCAACGTTTCGATTATGTCGTCGAGCGTCTCGCCGCGCTTTTGCTTTTCCGAAGCACTGAAGAGCTGTTGCGCGTCACCTTTGCGTTCCGGATTGGAGGCAAGGTCAAGCAGGATGCTTTTCTGCTCTTCGAGAAAATACTTCAGTTCCATCAGCAGTTCCGCGCGAATATCGGCGGTCTGCACGTCCTTCATCTGGCGCATGAAGTCTTCAGTCTCCTGGCCGATAAGGTCGCGGAACCTGTTGGCGAAGGCCTTGTAGCCGCGCGTCCGCCGCCACCACATGGCCCACCAGCTATCATTGAAGTCGAGGGCAATCGTCTGCGCCAGAGACACCGGGGACGGAATATGCGGCACCTCGGGCACCGCGATCTGGATACCTTCCACCGCCGGGCCAAAGCCCTGATACAGCAAATGCGCCGTGTCCTTCACAGCTTGTTCATAGGTTTCTTCGGCGGACGTGCGCGCCTGTTTTCCCATCGCGGAATACGCTGATCTCAAAAGCATGCGCAGGCCGGTGGGATCATACTCCCAGACATGCTCGTCCCCGTAGTTTTCGAGGTGAACAAGTAATGAATGTGTCGCGCGATCGATGAAATTTGAATGGGCCCGGTCGGCACGGTCGCAATAGCTATCGAAAACCTGGGACAGGTTCGCATTGAGCTCTTCGATACGTCTCTCGGCAATCCGGTCAAACTCGGCACGAATGTCCTCCATGCTCATGTCGTCGGCAAAACGATTGCCTTCGACCTGCACCGTCTGCGCCGCCACTTGCGAGGTCGCGATCGAGGTGGCAGAGGCGGCGATCTTGGCAAGGAACGGCGCGCCAAGGCCGCTCACGACCTTTTGGGACACAAGCGCCATAAGTTGAGGCAAGCCCGACATTTCCCAGATCACGTCCAGCGGTCTTTGCTCGATCGTCGTGGTCCCAAGGGCCGACTTGGTGAGAGAGGCAAGCGCCTTGGCACTGGCCTCATGCATCCCGCCCAGTTCGCCGGTTAGAACCATGTTGGCCCAGTATGCGCTGCCGAATACGATTTTTGCGTCTTTCGGGCTGTTGTTGGCCTCAAGCGTCGCACGAATGCTGGCCTCGATCTCGACCATCTGGCTTGCTGGATCCGGAAGTTCGTCAATCCGGTTGACGAAAATGATCACGTCGCGCGATTTCAGGTTCGAGATCATGCGAAGCAGCGCCATGTCCACGGTGGTCAGCGCCTGCGTTGCTGATAGCACAACGACACAGATCCGGCTGTCGCGCAGGGCCTGGATCGTCACCATTTCCCGCATCATGAAGGTGTCGTTCACGCCCGGCGTATCGCGAATGCACATGCGGAACGGGACCGTCTGACACTTGAGGTAAAGCTCTGCCGAACGGGTTATATCGGCAAACCGCCCCTGCTCTTCGGTCATCGCATCATGCGTATCGACGTCAAAATCATCGCCAAGGCAGATGTAGCGTTCCAGCAGGTTCTTGTCGAAATAACTGTACTCGTGCTTCTGCCCCATCAGGAGTTCGAAGTTCCGGCCGAGCCGCGCCTTGGAACTGGCGCGCATCTGGTCGATCTGCTCTTGGATCTTGCTGAGTTCGCCTTCCGCCCCGGCACGGTTGGCGAGTTCACCGATACGTCCACCCTTGTTGGTCAGGCGATCCCATTCATCCTCGGTCATGAACCGGAAACAGGCCCCGGTTTCGCCGCGTTCTGCCGC
>JANSYB010000263.1 GCA_024742655.1 Paracoccaceae bacterium
GCCGACCGGGTCATAGACCACGTCCACCCCGCCAAGGGCGCGACATTCCTCCCGGATATCCTGGGTCCTGGCGTCGATCAGGTGATCGGCGCCGGCCTGGCGGGCCACCTCCAGCTTGTCGGCACCGCGCGCGCAGGCGATGACGCGCGCGCCCATGAGTTTACCGATTTCCACGGCCGTCAGCCCCACGCCACCAGCCGCGCCCAGCACCAGAAGCGTTTCGCCCGGTTGCAGACGTGCCTTGTGATCGAGGCCCACGTGACTGGTGCCATAGGCGATCTGGAACGCGGCGGCCTGTTCGAAGCTCATGCTGTCGGGCAGCGCCACGGCCCTGTCGGCCGGAAAACAGCCTGCTTCGGCCAGCCCGCCCTGACCGCCGAACACGGCCACACGCGTGCTGATGGCCGGGCCCGTCACGCCCTCGCCAAGATCCGTCACGATGCCGGCCACCTCCATGCCGAGAGTAAACGGCGCCTCGGGCGTGTCCTGATATTGCCCCTTGACCATCAACAGATCGGCGAAGTTGAGCCCGCAGGCCCCGATCGCCACGCAGAGCTCTCCGGCGGCCGGTTTCGGGGTGGGCATGTCGCGTAGCGCGGGAATCGCGCCAGGTGATTCTACTGTGAAGGCACGCATTCGGGTGATCTCCGGGTCAAAATTGAGGAAACAAACCGTTGATGCGATTAGACGATTTGCCCAGGGGAAGTCAAACTACCAGCATGGGTTGCGCTGGCCCTAGCCGAAAGGATAGTGTGCCCGCGTAGATTGTAGGTATTTAGGATCGATCCCTTTTTTGGGGAGCAATGTATCTTGTTTTTTAACATCGAAATGCTAGGGTTTCGCAACGCTGCAGGGATGCGTGGCGTTGAAAATTACTTGGCGCAGGACACCGATGGTTTCTTGCAGAAGTTGCAAGCAGAAAGGATAACCCATGCCGCACCCCGTTGACGTGCATGTTGGAAAGCGCATTCGCCACCGCCGCTGGCTGGTTGGTATGACGCAACAACAACTGGCCGAAAGTGTCGGAATCAAATTTCAGCAAATTCAGAAATACGAAACCGGGGCCAACCGCGTCAGCGCGTCCAGGCTCTGGGATATCGCCGACGCGCTGGATGTCGAGGTCAGCTTCTTCTTCGAGGGCCTGCAGACCGAAGGAGAGCAGAAAGACGGATCCGATCAGGTGCCGTCCGATCTGCTGGGCGACAAGGAAGCGCTGGATCTTGTCCGGTCCTATTACGCGATCCCGGAAAACCAGCGTCGGCGCCTGTTCGATCTGGCCCGCGTGCTCAGCGACGTCGCTTGAGCCTTTGATCCAACCGGTCTACTCATGCCGCGTACCGGCGGCATGAGAGGGCCTGTTGATGAACCCGACCCACATCATAGACACCGCGCACGCGCTGGCCGATGCCGCGCGGGCGGCCATCCTGCCGTATTTCCGCGCGGATGGTCTGGGCGTGGACAACAAGGCCGGACAGGGCTTTGATCCGGTGACCGAGGCGGATCGCGCCGCCGAGCGGGTGATGCGTGATATTCTTGCCCTGCGCTGCCCCGAGGACAGTGTTCTGGGCGAAGAGTTCGGCCATCACGCCGGCACAAGCGGGCTGACCTGGGTGCTGGACCCGATCGATGGCACGCGTGCGTTTTTGTCGGGCACGCCGACCTGGGGTGTGCTGATTGCCGTCTCGGATGAAAACGGGCCGGTTTACGGCCTGATCGACCAGCCCTATATCGGCGAGCGGTTCGAGGGCGGGCTGGGCCGGGCGCAGGTCACCGGCCCGCAGGGCACGCGGGGGCTGGCCACGCGCGCCTCGCGCGGGCTGGACCAGGCGATCCTGTTCACCACCTTTCCCGAGGTCGGCAACGCGGATGAGGGCGCGGCGTTTCGCGCGGTGTCCGAACAGGTCCGGCTGACACGCTACGGGATCGATTGTTATGCCTATGCCCTGGTGGCCAGCGGACAGATCGATCTGGTGATCGAGGCCGGGCTGAAATCCTATGACATCCAGGCGCCGATCGCGGTGATCGAGGCGGCGGGGGGCATCGTGACCGACTGGATCGGCGGCCCGGTGCATGAGGGCGGGCGCGTCGTCGCGGCCGCCAGCCATGAGCAGCACGACGCGGCGCTGTCGATCCTGTCGCGGTTCTTTTGACCGGTCTGGCTGGTCAACAGCTTCGCGGCTAGACTGCGGGCATGAAAAAACTCGGACATCTTCTGGCGGCGGGACTGCTGTTTTTGTCGCCGATGGCCCTGGCGCAGGATCTGACGGATCACGGGGCGGGCGCGCGCGACTGGCTGAATGCCTTTCGGGACGGGCAGGGGCGCATCGGTCTGGTCATCTCGGGCCGCCTGACCGATGCCGCGGCCGCGCATGCCGGTGATATGGCCCGGCGCGGATTCTTCAGTCACACCGGGTCGGATGGCAGCAGTATCGGCGACCGGGTCCGGGCGCAGGGCTACGGGTTCTGTTTCGTGGCCGAAAACATCGCCAAGGGGCAGGGCAGCCTTGAACAGGTTCTTGCCGACTGGGCCAACTCGACGGGGCACCGGCGCAACATGCTGGCCCCCGAGGCGCGGGAGTTCGGCCTTGTGCGGGGGCCGGGCAACCTGTGGGTGATGGTGCTGGGGCGCCCGGGCTGCTGAGTCGGGCCCGCGGGCCCTTTACGGGCGCGCCGTCACCAGGGCGCGAGTGCGCAGGCACAGGCGGGCAGGTATATGCGTGGGCAAATCGGAGGTCTTGATCGACGGCACCTCACCCAGGGCCTGCCGTGCCGCCGACGTCAGCAGAAAGCTTTCCGTCCAGGCGTTTTCGGACAGGATCACCTCGTGTTGTTCCAACAGCAGATGCACATACCAAAGCCGGTCCCGGCGGATCATCTCGATCCCCGGCTGACCGATAAGGGCGCGCGCCTCGATCAGGGCCTCTGGTTCGCCATGATCCGCCCTGAGCCTGGGATCGAAATACAGAACGTGGTGATGCCCGGAAACGATCATGTCGCGTTCCGGCATGCCGGGACCAAGCGCGCCGGCACGGATGCGGACCGGGGCGTCGGCCGCCTGCGATCCGGTGGCAGTGGCGCAAAGCGGCCGCCAGCCCAGCCAGAGCAGTGGTTGAAAGCCGCGATCGCGTGTCAGGATCCGATCACCGGGGACCAGCGTTTCGACCGGCACGCGCCCACGGATCGTGGTGATCCGCGTGCCGGGTGTGAAACAGGTGACGGAGGTCCCGGACGGACTGGTCCCGCCGGACTTGGCACCGTCCGGACCTGACATTTCAGGCAGTGCCTGCATTCATTGCACTCGCATAATTCGTTACTGCTCTGGCTTTGCAGCCGCCGGTACACACTCACACAAGTGGCGGCCGCTCACCTTGGGATTACAATAGGTGTCGTTTGTGGCGCCAGTTGGGGCAATTGGGGCAGCGGCTTGGGCCAAATCGCGGCGATACCCATCAGGGGTTGAGATTTTGATCCCTTATTCCGGCATCGGCGCGGCTCTGCAGGATCGACAGGCCACGGCTGCAATCAGACTTGTTGATTCGCGGCGCCTGTCGGGAAAGCGGACGGAAAACAGCGGGTTGGTCAGGTGATCGCTCTTTCGGGGCCACGATCGCGGGAACCGGCAGACGGGGCGCAACCGACCGGACGTCTGCGCTGCTGCTTCACCAAAGGTAAACGCAGGCGCCTGCATCTCATGTTGGCCACGCCCGCAAGGCAGATATGTGACAGGCCGGGACGGGGGCGCGGTCTGATCTGCGCCGCGGGGGCGGCGCCTGCCGGTCGCGCATAACGATTTCGCGGCTCTATCGGTCGCAAGGGCACATGGTTTGGCCCTCGACAACACCCGGCCGGCTGGCCTTAATGCGGCCATGACAAGCGAACAGACCGCGCGGCCCGGCTGGGGCATATTCTGGATGCTGCTCACGGGGGTGCAGTTCGTGGGGGTGACCGCGCTGGTCAAGATGCTGGGCACGCGCATTCCGGCGGTCGAGGCGGCCTTTCTGCGCTATGTGCTGGGGCTGGTGTTCCTGATCCCGATGCTGGGCGCGCTGCGGCGGTTGCGGCTGGATCGGGCCACCCTGGGCCTGTTTGCGGCACGGGGCGTCGCGCACGCCTCGGGGGTGGGACTGTGGTTCTTCGCCATGGCGCGTATCCCGATCGCGGACGTGACGGCGATGAACTATCTCTCTCCCATCTACGTGACCTTGGGTGCGGCGCTGTTTCTGGGCGAGAAACTGGCCTTTCGCCGGGTGATGGCGGTGATTGCCGCGCTGGTCGGCGCGCTGATCATCCTGCGGCCGGGCTTTCGCGAGGTAGGGCCGGGGCACCTTGCGATGATCTTCACGGCGATTGTCTTCGGGGCCTCCTACCTGCTGGCCAAGATGCTGTCGCAACGCTGCAGCGCGGGGCTGGTGGTGGCGATGCTGTCGATCACGGTAACCATCGGGCTGGCGCCTGCCGCGCTCGCCGTGTGGATCACGCCCACATGGTATGAACTGCTGATCCTGATGGGGGTGGCGACGCTGGCCACGGGCGGGCATTACACCATGACGCTGGCCTTTCGCGACGCACCGCTGGCCGTCACGCAGCCGGTCACCTTTCTGCAACTGGTGTGGGCGGTGGCGCTTGGCATGGTCTTTTTCAACGAACCGTTCGACCCGTGGGTCATTCTTGGCGGCACCGTGATCGTCAGTGCCGTCAGCTTCATCAGCTGGCGCGAATACGTCCTCAAGCGCCGCGCCGTCACCCCGCC
>JANSYB010000124.1 GCA_024742655.1 Paracoccaceae bacterium
CAGCCCGGTCAGCAGCGCGATATCGGAATAGAAGGTCGGGATATAAAGCGTCGGGCTTTCGCGCCACACGCGCCACGCATATTGCGTGTAATCCCATGCCCAGCTGAGCAGCCACAGCCCGACGGTCAGGCTGATGATCTCGCCTACGATGGCCAGCAGGGTATGACCCCGGTTCGACGTGATGAAGATCTCGAGAACGTTGGCGCGGATGTGCGTGTTTTCACGCGAGGCATTCACCGAGCCCAGGATATAAAGCCACAGCGTGGGATAGAGCATCGTCTCTTCCAGCCCCATCACCGGCACCTGCAGAACATAGCGCGTGATGACCTGCACGAACTGGCCGAGGGCCACGATACATATCAGCGCCGTCAGCAGATATTTGGCGAAGTTATCCATGTGCCCCCCGGCCCCGCGTTGTGTTCGCGTGAGTGATACCCATATCATCGCTGGACATACGCCATAAAATCAATTTGATAATATCTTTAAGATCATCAATTGGATTTATATCACCTTGAATCTCTCTCTCCGGCAATTGTCGACATTCCGCGAGGTCATGCGGTCAGGCTCCATCAGCCAGGCCGCGCGCAGCGTGGGGCGCACCCAGCCGGCTGTTTCGACCATGGTGCAGACGCTTGAGGATCAACTGGGCTTTGCCCTTTTCATGCGGACCCATGGCAAGCTGACCCCGACCCCGGAGGCGTATTTCTTTCTCGAGGAATGCGAGGAAATCCTCGGCCGCGTCGAGCGCGCCGAACGCACGCTGGAACGGATCGGCTCGCTCCAGTCGGGCAAGTTGCAGGTCGCCTGCCACCCGGCGGCCTCCAGCGTCTTTCTGCCCAAGCTGATGACCGGCTTTCTCAAGGGGCGCGACGATCTTGACGCGTCACTGATCATGCGCTCCTCGGACGTGATCGAGGATCTGATCGCCTCGCAGCAATTCGACGTGGGCTTTTCCGAAACGCCCCGTCCGCGCGCCTCCATCCGGCAGACCGACTATGACCTGGAATGCGTGTGCATCCTGCCCGCGGACGATCCTTTGGCCGGGTCCCCGGTCGTCACGCCTCAGGATCTGGACGGACGTCCCATGGCGCTGCTTTTTGACGAGCACGCGACAGCGGTGCAGACCGAGGCCGCCTTTCGCGCGGCGGGGTGCCGGTTCAACAAGCGGCTGGAGTTGCGCACCTTTCTGCCGGGGCTTCAGTTCGTGGCGGCAGGCGTCTGCGCGATGGTGTGCGACATGATCACCGCCTACAGCCACCTGTTGCAGACCCCCGAGGGTACCCGTCTGGCGATCCGGCGCTTTCGGCCGCGAATCTCAAACAGCGTGTCGATCCTGACACCCGGCTATGCCACGCAATCCATGGCCGGGCGCGCCTTCATCACGGACCTCGAGACCGCGGTGGACCGGATGCAGGCCGATATCGAAGATGTTCTGAACGCCGGCTAAGGGTCAGAAGACCGCGTGCGCGCCCAGGTCCACGCTGGTCCGGCCCACCACCAGGTCGGCATAGAAATCCTCAAGCCGGTCCATGCCGAATTCCGGTGTCATGTCGGCGTCATAGGCCCCAGTCACCGGGTCCAGCACCAGCATGGACTGGGTCGCGTAATACCGCCCGATCCGGGCCAACTCGGCCTTGTCTTGCGCCCGCGCGCTGATCCGCCCGGCCAGCGACAGCCCGCCCACGATCATGTCCATCATCCGCACCGGAACATGCTTGAACCGCGGCGCCTGCCCAAGGGCCTGAAACAGCGCCTCGCCCTGCTCAATCGGGGTCAGCGCCGGGCCGGGGCCACCGATGGGCAGGATGCGGTTCTGCCGGTCGGGATCGGACAGGCAGCCCACGATATAGCCCGCCAGATCGCGGTCGCTGATGGGTTTGCAGGCCGTCAGCCGCCCATCCCCAAACACAAGGAACGGCTTGCCCGCCCGCAGGCGGCGCAGCTGACCGGAGAGGGATTTGAAAAAACGCCGTGGGCCGCACGATCGACCATGTCAGGCCCGAGGCCTGCACCTCCGCCTCAAAGGCCAGCTTGGCCTTCTGGAATTCCAGCTCGGGGCGTTGCACGCAGATGGCCGAGAGCAGCACGAACTGCGCGACACCCGCCGCGCGGGCCATGTCCAGAACGATCTTGTTGGCCCCGTGATCCACCGCCCAGGCATCGGCCGGCGCCCCGCTGCGCGATGCCAGGCAACTGATCACCGCATCGAATTGACCGTCCTCGAACACCTGTGCCTGCATCTGCGCCACATCCGTCACGTCGGCCAGCACAGTTTCCGCACCGGGCGCCTGAAACAGCGCGTCATCCGGGGCCGCCGGACGGCGCAGGCAGCAGGTCACCCGATGACCCGCCCCGGACAGGGCCGCCAGCGTTGCCCGCCCGATCGTGCCCGTGGCCCCCAGCAGCAAAACGTGCCTGCCCTGTGCCGTGTTCACATCCTGCACCATGTCACCCGTCCGTTGCCGTCGGCGGCCACGCTACACCGCCGCCGACCGCCAGGCCAAGGGCCGTGCCGCACCCTGCCGCGGTTTTCATCAATTCCGGCCCGCAACACGACCGCGGACCCGTCCATGCGCCGAGAGCCTTGACCTTTGGTGCGGTTCACCCGTTCTGTGGCCGTGTAAAGGCTTGGCGGGAATCGAAAAATATTTTACCATTTGGTAAAACTGCGAACCTGCTGCACGATACAGATAATGAAAAACAACCAAACAAAGGGAGTTACCACATGAAACGCTTTACTGGGATGGGGGTGTCACGCCGCGGTCTGTTGCTTGGCGGATCGGCCGCGCTGGCCTCGGCCGGGCTGGCCCCGCGCATGGGTCTGGCCGCCGAGCCGATCAAGACCGCCGGTCTATATACCGTGCCCGTCGAACAGCAATGGGTCAGCCGCATCCATATCGCCGCCGAGGCCGCGCAGGCGGCCGGCCAGCTGGATTACACCTTCACCGAGAACATCGCCAACACCGACTATCCGCGCGTGATGCGCGAATATGCCGAAAGCGGCGTGAAGCTGATGATCGGTGAGATTTTCGGCGTCGAACAGGAGGCCCGCGAAGTGGCCGCCGAATATCCCGACGTGGCCTTCCTGATGGGCTCGTCCTTCCTGCAGGACGAGGCGTTGCCGAATCTTGCGGTGTTCGACAACTACATCCAGGACGCCAGCTACCTGTCGGGGATCATCGCGGGCGCCATGACCGAGACAGGAAATATCGGCATGGTCGGCGGCTTTCCCATTCCCGAGGTGAACCGCCTGATGCACGCCTTCATGGCCGGCGTACGCGAAATGACACCCGACGCCACCTTCCAGGTCAGCTTCATCGGATCGTGGTTCGACCCGCCCAAGGCCAAGGAAACCGCCTTCGCCATGATCGACAACGGCGCAGACCTGCTTTACGCTGAGCGTTTCGGCGTGTCGGATGCCGCGCAGGAAAAGGACATCCTGGCCATCGGTAACGTGATCGACACGCAGCCGGATTATCCAGACACGGTCGTGGCCTCGGCCCTGTGGCATTTCGAGCCGACCCTGCAGGCCGCCATCGAGCGTGTGAATGCCGGGGATTTCAAGGCCGACAATTACGGCGTCTATTCGTTCATGAAGCATGGCGGCTGTTCACTGGCCCCGCTCGGCACGTTCGAGGGCAAGATCCCGCAGGCCGCACTTGACCTCGTGGCCGAGCGTACGGCGGCGATCATGGATGGCAGCTACACGGTCGAGATCAACGACGAAGAGCCGAAATCATCGTGAGCGACACCAAGACCGGGGCGCGGGACGTTGTCCTGCGCCTCGACCGGATTACCAAGCGGTTCGGTGCGCTTGTCGCCAACGACGCGATCAGCCTGACCCTGCATCGCGGCGAGGTCGTGGCCCTGTTGGGCGAGAACGGCGCGGGCAAGACGACGCTGATGAATATCCTGTTCGGTCACTACGTGGCCGACGAAGGCCGCGTCGAGGTGTTCGGCGCGCCCCTGCCCCCGGGCCATCCGCGTGCGGCCCTTGAGGCCGGCGTGGGCATGGTGCACCAGCATTTCACGCTGGCCGACAACCTGACCGTGACCGAGAACATCCTGCTGGGCACGGCACCACTGTGGCGGATCGGCCTCGGCCTTGGTGCCGCGAAAGAGCGGATCGCCCAACTGTCGAAGGATTTCGGCCTGGCCGTGCATCCCGACGCCAAGGTGGGCCGCCTCACGGTGGGCGAACGGCAGCGTGTCGAGATCCTCAAGGCGCTCTACCGCGATGCCCGTATCCTGATCCTCGACGAACCCACCGCCGTTCTGACCCCGCAGGAAACCGATGCCCTGTTCGACACGCTGCGCAAGGCGGTCGGCATGGGCCTGTCCATCGTCTTCATCAGTCACAAGCTGCACGAGGTGATGGCGATTTCCGATCGCTGCGTGGTGCTGCGCCATGGCAGGATGGTGGGCGAGGTCGACACGCACGAGACCGACCGGCACAGGCTGGCCGAACTGATGGTCGGCGCCGAGATCACCCCGCCGGATGTCTCTCCCGCCACCCCTGGCCCCGCCCTTTTGCGGCTGGCGGATGTCAGCACCCCGAACGAGGGCGCGGCGCCGGGCCTGCAATCGGTCACGCTGGATCTGCGCGCGGGCCAGATCACGGGGCTCGCCGGCGTGTCGGGCAACGGACAGGCCGCTCTGTCGGACCTGATCAGCGGGCTGCGCCTGCCCGAAAGCGGGCAATTGCTGCTGGACGGGGACGCCCAGCATAAGTGGTCCCCGCGCCGCGCGGTGCATTCCGGCATCGCCCGCATCCCCGAGGACCGCCACCATACCGGCACCATCGCCGATTTCACCCTGACCGAGAACGCGATCCTGGAAACCTACATGGATGCGCCGGTCAGCCGCGGCGGCTGGATGAACTGGTCCGCCGCCGAAGGGCTGACGCAGGAGGTGATAAAAACTTACGACGTGCGCTGCCCCGGCCCGGACACACGCATCCGCCTGCTGTCGGGTGGCAACATGCAGAAACTGATCCTGGGCCGGGTTCTGGAACGGGCGCCCAAGGTGATCCTGGCCAACCAGCCGGTGCGCGGCCTTGATATCGGCGCGATCACCTATGTGCATAACCGCCTGCTGGCCGCGCGGGACGCGGGCGCGGCGGTGCTGCTGATTTCCGAGGATCTCGACGAGATCATCCAGCTGTCCGACGTGATCCATGTCCTGTCGGAGGGCCGCCTGTCGCCCGAGTTTCCGCGCGGCTCGAAAACCCCGGCGGAGCTGGGGCTGTGGATGGCCGGGCAAGGCTTCGAAGGGGGCGCGCATGCGGCTTGAACCGATCGCCAACCCGTCGCTGGCGCGGCAGTTGGGCTACCCGGCGGCGGCGCTTGGGCTGACGGTGGTGGTGGCCTCGCTGCTGGCGCTGATCGCCGGGGCCAACCCCTTTGCCACGTTGGGCCTTATCCTCAAGGGGGCTGCGGGCAGCAAGTTCGCCCTGCTGGAAACGCTCAACCGCGCCACGCCGCTGATCTTTACCGGCCTTGCCGTCGCCGTGGCGTTTCGCGCCAAGCTTTGGAACATCGGGGCGGAGGCGCAGCTATACGGCGGCGCGATCATCACGGTGGTGGTGGGCACATCCGTGCTCGCCACCCTTCCCACGGTGCCGCATCTTTTCGTCATGGCGCTCTGCGCGGCCGTCGTCGGCGCGCTCATCCTGCTGGGCCCGGTGATCCTGAAGACCCGGTTCGGCGTGGACGAGGTGGTCACGACGCTTCTGTTCAACTTCATCATGCTTTTGTTCGTGTCCTACCTTCTGGAAGGGCCGATGAAGGACCCGATGGGCATGGGCTGGCCCAAATCCGAGGCGCTGGCCAAGGACGCCCGCCTGCCCCGCATCGTGGACGGTCTGCGCCTGCATTGGGGGTTCGCGCTGGCGATCCTGTCGGCCATCGCCGTGTGGCTCATTCAGACGCGCACGACCCTGGGCTACGAGATCCGCGCGGTGGGCCAGAACATCCGCGCCGCGCGCTTTGCGGGTATCCCGGTCAATGCCGTGCTGGTGAAAACCGCGCTGCTGTCGGGCGGACTTGCCGCGCTGGCGGGCTTTTCCGAGGTGGCGGGGCTCAAGGGGCATCTCAGCCTCGATCTGTCGCCCGGCTTTGGCTACACGGGCATCATCGTGGCGATGCTGGCGTTGCTGCATCCCCTGGGCGTTGTCGTATCGGCGGTTTTCGTGGCGGGGGTTTTCGTCGGCTCGGACAGCATGAGCCGCGCGGCCGACGTGCCCACCTATATCGCGGACATGCTGATGGCGATTGCACTCTTGTTCATGGTTCTGGCGATCCTGCTGACCAAGGTAAGGGTGGTACGCGGCTGATGGACATTCTCGATATCCTGCTCTCGGCCAGCTTCTGGGCCGCCGCGGTGCGTATCGCCTCGCCGCTGATCTTCGCCACCATGGGCGAGATCATCTGCGAGCGCGCGGGCGTTCTGAACCTCGGGATCGAGGGGATCATGGTGATCGGCGCCTTCGCGGGCTGGATGGCCGTCTACCAGGGCGCGCCGCTATGGTTCGGCGTGGGCGTGGCGATGGGCGCGGGGATGCTCTTTGGGTTCCTGCATGCCACGCTGACCGTGCCATTCGGGCTCAGCCAGCACGTCGTGGGCCTCGGCATCACCCTGCTGGCCACCTCGACCAGCTATTATGCCTACCGGCTGATCCTGCCCGAGGTGTCCTCG
>JANSYB010000473.1 GCA_024742655.1 Paracoccaceae bacterium
CCCGACCGTCCATAGGGCGCATACACCATGAAGCCCATGCCGCCACCGGGTGCAAGCGCCTCGCGCAGCGCGCGAAACCCGGCATCCGGGTCGGGCAGGTGGTGCAGCACCCCGCAACAGTCGATGTAATCGAACGGGCCATGTTCGGGCGCGTCCAGCAGGCTGCCGGTCAGAAAGGTGATGTTCTTCAGTCCCCGGACCCTGGCCCGCGCCTCGGCCATCTTGCGCGACGCACGCGACAGGTCGATATAGGTGGCCTCAAACGGCTTGCCATACTGGGTCAGCAGTGCGGTCAGCTGAATAAGGCCGTCGCCCGTCCCTCCCCCGGCCACGAGGATGCGCAGGGGCACCGACCAGTCGCGCGCGCCGCCGAAAACGAAATGGTCTATCTCCTGCGGCAACGAGGGCGAGCCGGTGATCAACCGCTTCTTTTCGTCCTTTGGATCGCGCTCCGGATAGGGGTAGGCCTCGTACTGATCCCTGACCTTGCTCATGTCTCTCCCGGGGTTGTTGCGCGCGCAACATAGGCTGGAGGCATGCTGGAATGCAAAGCTCTTGTGGCTTGCCCGGACGGGCCGGGCAGGGCAGGCTGCCGGCATGAGCACGCAAGACACGCCCCGCATCGCGATTGCCTATTTCACCGGGTCGGGCCACACCCGCCGTGTCGCCGAGGCCATCGCCGAAGGCGCCGGGGCGGCCGCGCTGATCGATATCGAGGCCATGACACCGGCCGATTGGCAGGATCTGGACGAGGCCGAGGCGATTGTGTTCGGCGCACCCACTTACATGGGCTCGAGTGCTGCGCGCTATGACGTGTTTCTCGAAGAGGCGTCGAGCCGCTGGCCCGATCAGCTTTGGGCGGATCGCATCGCGGCGGGTTTCACGGTCGCCACCTACCCCTCGGGGGACAAGCTGAGCACGCTGGTGCGGTTGGCGGTCTATGCCGCGCAGATGGGCATGATCTGGGTCGGACAGGCCGAGATCGGCGCGCCGGTGGATCCGGACAAGCCGGGGATCAACAGCGTCGGCAGCTGGCTGGGCCTGAGCGCGACCTCCTCGCGGGACAAGACCGAGCTGGTCGGCGCCGATGACCTGCAAACGGCCCGGCGTTTCGGGGCGCGTATCGCGGCGGCCACGTTGCGCTGGCGAGAGTAAGACGCGTGTTCAGTTCCCGGTGACGCGGATGCGGCCATCGGTGGCCGGGGTATAGGGCGCGTTTTGCGCAAGATACTCGGCCAGAACATCGGCGATGTCGGGCCCGAAATCATACGCGTCCGGCGCGTCACGGAACATGGTGTAGCCATCCCCGCCATTGCGCATGTAGTTGTTGGACACGACCGAATACTGCCTTGCGGGGTCCAGCGGGGCATCCCCGATCGTGACCTCGGTGATACGCGCGCCGGGGGGGCGCGCGGGGTCATAGGCAAAGCGCAGCCCCGCCACCTGCGGAAAGCGGCCCGCGCCGCCCTCGACCTGGCTGACGCCGTTTTCCAGTGCCGCCAGCAGGGTTGCGCCCGTCACACGGAAGGTCGATAGCGTGTTCTGGAACGGCAGCACGGTCAGCACCTCACCCATGGTCACGGGGCCCGCGTCGATCGAGGCGCGCAGCCCGCCGCCATTCTGCAAGGCCACCTCGACCCCCTGACCGCGCACACGGGCCAGCATCGCCTCGGCCACCAGCGTGCCCATTTCGCATTCGCCCGCGCGACAGGTATCCCGGCTGCCGTCGATACCCTGCGTGGCCTCGGCCACCACCGCATTGCGGATCTCGTCCAGCGGTTGCGCGGCTTGCGTGATACGGGCCTTGACGCCGGCATCCTCGGCCACGCCCGCATCCATCAGGACCGGTCCGCCCGTTGCGGATGTCACCCGCCCGGCCGTGTCGAACACCACCTCGAGACGGCCCAGAAACTTGCCATAGGCATAGGCCTGCACGATGGCCGTGTCGCCCACCATCGTGGGATAGGGGCCAACGGCATCGGGATCGTCATTGGACAGGTAGGTGTTGGAATGCCCGCCCACGATCACGTCGATACCCGTGGTGTTGCGCGCGACATGCAGATCCGTGCCATAGCCCGAATGGCTCAGAACGATGATCTTGGTCACGCCCTCATCGGTCAACCGGTCCACCTCGGCCTGCACGGCATCGACCGGGTCGGTGAAGATGATGTTCGGCCCGGGGCTGGCCAGTTCGTCTGTGTCCTGCGGCGTCAACCCGATCAGGCCCAACCGTTCGCCCGCCCGTTCGATCACGGTCGATTTCTTCAGAACACCGGCCAGGTGCGGCTCGCCGCTGACATCGGCATTGGACATCAGCACCGGAAAACCCACCGCATCCATGAACCCGCGCAGAACCTCGGGCCCGTCGTCGAATTCGTGGTTGCCCACCGTCATCGCGTCATAACCCAGCCGGTTCATCATCTCGGCGGTCAGCCGACCCTTGTAATAGGTGTAGAACAGCGTGCCCTGGAACTGATCGCCGCCATCGAACAGCACCGGGTTCTCGGCTTCGGCGCGCGCGTCGCGGATCGCGGTCATCAGCCGGGCGGACCCGCCGAAGCAGTCACCGGCGGCGTTGTCCTCGGGGCTGCAGGTGGAATCGAACTTGCTGATCGGTTCGAACCGGGCATGGAAATCGTTGGTGTGCAGGATGGTCAGCGTGTAGTCCGCCATGGCCATTCCGGCCGCGGTTGAGATCAGGGCCGCGCAGGCCAGCGTGCGAAGCGTCATGTGGTGCTCTCCCAGCAGGATGGGGCCAGTGTGCTACGCGGCGCGGCGCGCGTCAAAACCTTCCGGCTTGACCACGCGGGATCGGCGGGGCATCACCGCGGCCATGCTGATCTACAAGATATTCCGCAAACCCGAATGGGATGATCTGCGGGCCAGCGGGGAAACCCGGGGCGCGCCCGTCGACCTGGCCGACGGCTATATTCACTTTTCCACGATCGAACAGGCGCCGGAAACCGCGGCC
>JANSYB010000277.1 GCA_024742655.1 Paracoccaceae bacterium
ACTCGCCCGCCTGGGCCCCGGCGATGGAGGCGCCGACGGGCCGTCCCTTGACCACCATCACCTTGATGAGCCCGTCGGTCTTGCGTTCGGCGATGGCACGGTCGTTCTGCGCGTAGGGAAAGCGGATCACTTCGAGCGCGCCGCCATGCGCCTCATGCGCCTGCACCTCGGTCAAGCCGACCTGCGCCAGTTCCGGGTCGGTATAGGTGGCCCACGGGATATGGGCGGTGCTGGCCTTGGCCGGCAGGCCGAACAGGGCAGAGCGGATGATGACCCCGGCGTGATAGCCCGCCAAATGGGTGAATTGCAGCCCCCCCGCCACGTCGCCGATGGCATAGACCCTGGAATTGGTGGTCTTGAGACTGGCATCGACCTTGATGCCGCTGCGGGTGGTTTCGATGCCCGCGGCCTCGAGGTCGAGCGTCTCGGTGTTGGACTTTCGCCCGACCGCCATCAACAGGTGCGTGCCCTTGAAGATGCGGCCATCCCCGGTCTCGACCTGGATCGCGCCCGTCTTGCCGCTGATCTGCGCGGCCAGGGCCTGTTCGGCGATCTCGACACCCTCGGCGCGCAGCCGGTCCAGCACCACGGCGGCCATCTCGGGATCATCCTTGCCAAGCGCGGTTTCACCCTCGATCACCGTGACCTTGCTGCCCAGCCGGATATGCGCCTGGGCCATTTCCATCCCGATGGGCCCGCCGCCGATGATCAGTAGGTGATCGGGCCGCTCACGCAGGTCGAACAGGGTCTCATTGGTCTCAAAGGGAACCGTATCCAGCCCCGGTATGGGCGGGACCAGCGGCGAAGAGCCCGTCGCGATCACGATGCGCCGCGCGGTGATGACGGTATCGCCGGCCTGCACCTCGGTTGGGGAGATGAATCGACCATATTCGCGGATCACCTGCACGCCCAGCCCCTCGAACCGCTCCTGGCTGTCATGGGGTTCAATCGTGGCGATGACATCGGCCACGTGATCCTTGGCGGCGGCATAATCCACCTCTGCGGCCTGATCGGACACGCCATAGGGTGCAGCGTGGCCCTGAGCGTAGGCGGCCTTGCCCGACGCGATCAGCGCCTTGGAGGGCACACAGCCGAAATTCAGGCAGTCGCCACCCATCTTGTGGCCTTCCAGCAGGGTCACGTCCGCGCCCATCTGCACCGCGCCCGCCGCCACCGAAAGCCCGCCAGAGCCGGCCCCGATGACCAGCAGATCCGTCTTGATCCTGTTCATGGCTCAGAAATCCTTCTTGCCGCGGATCATCTTGATCACGATGGGCAGGGCGGCCAGAACGCACAGGCCGAGGATGGGGCCGATGACCTGCGGCTCCCACAGCAGGCTCAGGTCGGGCCGTTCGCCGCGGTCGAACACCTCGCCCAGTCCGACCCCGATCCAGGTGAACACGATACCCCCTGGAATGATGCCCAGGACGGTCGTCCATGCGAAATTGGCAAAGCGCACGCCGACAAGCGCGGGCAGCAGGTTGGCCACGAAGAACGGCACCACCGGCACGAGGCGCATCAACAGAAGAACGCTGATCTCATGTTCCTGCAACCCGTCGCGGATTTTCCGGAGCGTGCCGTCCGAGGCCTCCAGTCGGGCGGCCAGTGCGCGGCCCAGGCCCCAGCGGGCGGCCAAGAATATGGCAAAGGCGCCAAGCGAGGCAGCGAGCACGTTGAAAACCGTGCCCGTGGCCAGCCCGAAAAGGAACCCGCCCGTCACCGAGGCCACGGCCGCACCGGGCAGCGAAAAGGCGACGATGACAAAATAGACCGAAACAAACCCCAGTGCCATCAGCGCGAAATGACTGTCGCGAAAGGCCAGAAGCGCCTCGCGGTTGTCGTGCAACGTGTCGAACGAGATATAATCACCAAGCGTGAAATAGCCCAGAATCGCGGCCGTCAGGATCGCGGCGAGCGGCGCATGCCTCAGGAATGGGGACTTGGCCTGTTGTTCTGCATTATCCATGTCTGGGTCCGGTCTGATTGCGTTTCTCCCTACATGCGCGATTGCGGGCGGCGGCGCCATGGGCCTCACGCGGGGGTGATCCGGGGTGATGGATAACGCGCCCTCATCATGGCTGACGCGGCAAACTGTAACAAGCCGTGTGCACCGGGTCAGGTTTTTGTTGCAAAAGGGCGCGGTCGGGTTTGACTTCGAAAATGCGGGCGACTATAGACCGGGCTTCATGAGACATCCCCGGCCCCCGCGATTCCAGCGGCAGGACCGGAAAACCGGAGAGTGGAGCGATGAAACGCACCTATCAACCCTCGAACCTGGTCCGCAAGCGGCGCCACGGTTTCCGTGCGCGCATGGCCACCAAGGCCGGCCGCAAGATCCTGAACGCACGCCGCGCGCGCGGCCGCAAGTCGCTGAGCGCGTAACGCTCAGCGTCAGGTAGACGGACATGACACCGCCGGAGGCCCCCGTTCAGACCACGGGGAGGACGCCCCCGGCGGTTTCCGTTTGTCTGGAGGGTCTGAAGACCCGGGCCGATTTCCTCGCCGCCGCCCGTGCGCGCCGGCAGGGCACGGCGGGCATGCTGGTGCAGGGGCGGAACCGCGGCGATGATGATCCGCGCGTGCGCGTCGGGTTCACCTGTTCCAAGAAGGTGGGCAACGCGGTCACCCGCAACCGGGCCAAGCGGCGCCTGCGCGCGCTGGCGCGCGAGGTGTTGCCCGGCATGGCCCGGCCAGGCTGGGATTACGTGCTGATCGGCAAGCCCGGCGCGACGGTTGAGCGCGATTTCACCGCCCTGCGCGCCGATCTCGTCTTTGCCCTGACAAAGTTGCACGGGAACTCATGAGTCCATTGGCCCATATTCTCGCGTTGCCGGTGCGGGCCTATCGCCTGATCTTCAGCCCGTGGGTCGGGTATAACTGCCGGTATCAGCCGACCTGTAGCCAATACGCGCTGGAGGCCTTGGAAAAGCATGGCGGCCTCAAGGGGGGCTGGCTGGCGGCCAAGCGGATTGCGCGCTGCAATCCATGGGGGCAATGCGGCTATGACCCGGTGCCGGACAGGGACAAGCCGTGACACGCCCTCGGACGATGGAAGAGTTCCTGGCGGCCTCGGATCGGTTCTCGACCGATGAAGGCGTGGCAAAGGGGGTGGCCTATCGCCCGGATCCCACGGATATCTTCATCTCGCCCTATGCCAAATGCGGCACCACCTGGATGCAACAGATCGTGCACGGGCTGCGCAGTGGAGGCGACATGGATTTTAGCGAGATCACAGAGGTCGTGCCGTGGCTGGAACTGGCCCATGACCTGAAGCTCGATCTCGATGCCCCGCAGCTGGCCCGCCCGCACGCGTTCAAAAGCCACCTGGGATGGGAAGAGATCCCCAAGGGCGGGCGCTATATCGTGGTGTTTCGCGATCCGCTGGACGCGATGGTGTCGCTATACAATTTCATGGACGGATGGTTCTTCGAGCCCGGCATGATCACGTTGGACGCGTTTGCCGACTATGTCCTGTCGCGGCCGGACGAGGACGGGTACTGGGGCCATGCCACCGGCTGGTGGGGGCAGCGCGATAATCCCGATGTCCTGCTCTTGGCCTATGAGCACATGAAGGCCGATCTGCCCGGGGTTGTCGCGCGGGTTGCGGACTTCATGGGCGGGTATGACGCGGAGCGCATCGCGCTGGCCACCCGGCAGGCCGGGTTCGACTTCATGAAGGCGCATGCCGGACAGTTCGACGACAACCTCGTGCGCCGAATGCGCGACGCGGCCTGTGGCCTGCCCGACGGGGCCGTGTCGAACAAGGTCAACGAGGGCCGCAGCGGGGTCGGCAAGGCAAGCCTGTCACCGGACATCCGCGCCGCGCTCGACGCGCGGTGGCAGGCCACGATGGGCACGCGCCACGGCCTTGCGTCCTACGCGGCCTTGCTCGAAGAGCTTGAGGTTTCGCGATCAGCCCCCTGATCTCGCGTGGAAAATAAATCCCAACGTATTGAGCAGAAGCTGCGCGGCAAGGATCGAGGTCGAGCCGGTCGGATCGTAATCCGGCGCCACTTCGACAAGATCGATGCCGACCACCTCGTGATTGTGGGCCACGATCTGAAGTATCTCCAGCACCTCGTAATACAGAAACCCGCCATGGCTGGGCGTGCCGGTGCCCGGCGCGATCGACGGGCAGAAGGCGTCGATGTCGATGGTTATATAAACCCGCGCGCCTGCCGGGATCCGCGACGCGGTAGCATCCGCCCCCAGCGTGCGCACCTGCCGGACCGACAGGATGTCCGAGCCGCGCGCGCGGGCGTCGTCATAGCCTTCCTTGGCGGTCGAACTGACATTGCGGATACCAAGCTGTGTCAGGCCGGTGACATAGGGTTTCTCGGCCGCGCGGCGCATCGGGTTGCCGTGGCCGTAGCGCACGCCGTGGCGCTCATCCACGAAATCCAGATGCGCGTCGATCTGTAGAATGTGGATATCGCCCTGGCCCTCGAAGGCGTTGATGCAGGGAATGTTGACCGAGTGATCGCCGCCGATGGTGACGGGCAGGGCGCCCGCGCGCAGGATGGCGCGCACGCCGGCCTCGATATTGGCGTGGCTTTGCATCGTGTCGGTATGCACGATATCGGCATCCCCGATATCCACGATGCGCACGTCACCGGGCAGGTAGGTGGCGTCGTCCTCGTGGTCATAGGCGCCGGCATGGCCAAAGGAAAAAAGCGTGCTGGCCTC
>JANSYB010000092.1 GCA_024742655.1 Paracoccaceae bacterium
TGGCCGAGACCGGCACCGCGGTTGCGGCGGGCGACAAGCTGAATGTCAGTCACGCGGCCATCAGCCAGCAGATCAAGGCGCTTGAGGCGCATATGGGGGTGGCGCTCGTCGATCGGTCGGGGCGCGGACTTGTCCTGACGGATGCGGGGGCGCAACTGGCCGAGGCGCTCAGCTCCGGGTTCGGCACCATTGCGCGCAGCATCGAGGCGCTGACCGGCGCGGATGCGGACCGGGCGCTGCATATTTCGACCACACCGCTGTTCGCGTCGGGCTGGTTGATGCCGCAAATGGCGGGGTTTCACGCGCAATATCCCGGCGCGAACCTGATCATTAGTACCACGCCCAAGCTCGAACCGCTTGAGCCGGGCGGCGTGGATGTGGCGTTGCGATACGGGGATGGCAACTGGTCCGGGCTGGACAGCACGCCCTTGCTGATCTCGCCCATGGTGCTGGTCGGGGCGCCCAGCCTTGTGGGGGAGGCACCGTTTTCCGATCCGTCCGAACTGGCGCATTTTCCGCTGCTTGAGGATTTCGGGATCACCGAGGCGTCGGACTGGCTGCGGCAATCGGGTGTGGCCGAGCAGGGCAAGGCCGGTCTGGTGCAGCTGCCCGGAAACCTGTTGCTGGATGCCGCGCGGGACGGGCGCGGCGTGGCGGTCGCGATCCGGTTTTTCGTCGAGAACGACCTGCAATCGGGGCGCCTTCGGTTGCTGTTCGAGAATGACAACGGCAAGGGGTATCATATCGTGACGCGCCCGGGCGTGCAGCGCCCTGCGCTGAAGACCTTCCTGACATGGCTGCGCCGCTGTGCCCGGGACTGCATGCCGCCGCAATAAGATCAGTTTGAGAGTCAGAATTTGACACAGGTCAAGGCTGCGCTGCCGGCAAGCTGACAAAACCGGATCAACAGGACATAACACATCCGGAGTGATTCCGTTGGCCGATACCCAACCCGACGCCCCCCCGAGCCTTTATGCCGCGCGTGAGCCGATCTTTCCCAAGCGGGTCTACGGGAATTTCCGTAATCTGAAGTGGGTGATCATGATCGTCACTCTGGGTATCTATTACCTGACCCCGTGGATCCGGTGGGACAGGGGGCCGAACATGCCCGATCAGGCGGTTCTGGTGGACCTTGCCAACCGGCGCTTCTTTTTCTTCTGGATCGAGATCTGGCCGCACGAATTCTATTTCGTCGCGGGCCTTCTGGTGATGGCGGGTCTGGGGCTGTTCCTGTTCACCTCCGCGCTTGGGCGTGTGTGGTGCGGATATACCTGCCCGCAAACCGTCTGGACCGATCTTTTCATCCTCGTGGAACGCTGGATCGAGGGGGACCGCAACGCGCGGTTGCGCCTGCACCGGCAGAAGAAATGGGATGTCCGCAAGGCCCGGCTGCGGCTGACCAAGTGGGTGTCATGGCTGTTGATCGCGGCGGCGACAGGCGGGGCCTGGGTGTTCTATTTCACCGATGCACCAACCCTGCTGGTCGATTTGTTCACGATGAACGCGCATCCGATCGCCTATACGACCATCGCCGTGCTGACCGGCACCACGTTCTTTTTCGGCGGCATCGCGCGCGAGCAGGTCTGCATCTATGCCTGCCCCTGGCCGCGCATCCAGGCCGCGATGATGGACGAGGATACCCTGACCGTTGGCTATCGCGAGTGGCGCGGGGAGCCGCGCAAGAATTCCGAAGAGGTCAAGGCCGGGGCGGAACAGGGCGATTGCATCGACTGCATGGCCTGCGTGAATGTCTGCCCTATGGGGATCGACATCCGCGACGGTCAGCAGCTGGAATGTATCACCTGTGCACTGTGCATCGACGCCTGCGACGAGATCATGGAAAAGATCGGCAAACCGCGCGGCCTGATCGACTACATGGCCCTGACCGACGAGGTGCGCGAGCGCGAGGGCAAATCGCCCAAGCCCATCATGCAGCATATCCTGCGCCCGCGCACGATCCTGTACACCAGCCTGTGGTCGTTGGTCGGTGTCGGCCTTGTCTTTGCCCTGTTCATCCGACCCGAGATCGACATGACAGTGGCCCCGGTGCGCAACCCGACCTTCGTGACGCTGTCGGATGGCTCGATCCGCAACACCTACGAGGTGCGGCTGCGCAACAAGCAGGGCGAGGATCGACCCTTCCGCGTCTCCGTGACGGGCGACCCGGCCGTGCGGGTGCAGCTTGAGGGCACGCCCTATGAAACCGTGGATGTGCCGGCGGATTCCACCCACCTGCAGCGGGTCTACCTGATCGCACCGCCGGGATCCGACCCGGCCGAGGCAGAGCGCAGCGATGTGCGGCTTTGGGTCGAGGACATCTCGAATGGCGACCGGGCCTACAAGGACACGATCTTTAACGGAAAGGCAAACTGATGACTGACACCACGACAAGCGAACGGCGCCTGACCGGCTGGCATGTTCTTGGTATTTTCGTAGGCGCCTTCGGCGTCATCATCACGGTGAACCTGTTTCTGGCCTATTCGGCCGTCAGCACGTTCCCCGGTCTCGAGGTCAAGAATTCCTATGTCGCGAGCCAGACGTTCGATGATCGCAAGGCGGCCCAGGAATCGCTGGGTTGGACCGTGGGCGCGCATCACAAGGACGGACAGCTCCGGCTGAGCATCACCGACACCGCCGGTGATCCCGTGATGGTTGGCGGGCTCGAGGCCACGGTGGGCCGCGCCACCCATGTCAAGCAGGACGTCACGCCCGAGTTCATGTTCAATGGCACGGATTATGTGGCCGATGTGCCGCTTGGTGACGGCAACTGGAATATCCGCATGAAGGCCCTGTCCGAGGACGGCACTGTGTTCCAGCAACGCGTCGTTCTGATCAAGGACTGAACCGCATGACCGCCACGATGCGCCAACCCCCATCGGCCTGCCCGGCCTGCGCCGCCGCCCCGGCGGCCGAGACGCTCGCCGACCGGGCCGCGCCGGAGAATGCGCAGATCGTGCTCAGCCTGCCGACGATCCATTGCTCGGCCTGTATCAGCAAGATCGAAAAGGCGCTGGAGGGCCATCCCGACGTGCGGTCGGCCCGGGTGAACCTGACCCTCAAGCGCGCCAGTATCGAGGCCGAACCGCAGGTCAGCGCGGCGGATATGGTCGCCTTTGTCGAGGGGCTGGGATACGAGGCGCATGAGCTGGATGCCGGTGCGCTGAGTGCGACGGCCACCGACAAGGCGGGCCGCGATTTGCTGATGCGGCTGGCGGTGGCGGGCTTTGCCAGCATGAACGTCATGCTTTTGTCGGTATCGGTCTGGTCGGGGGCCGAGGCCGCGACCCGCGACATGTTCCACTGGATTTCGGCGGCCATCGCCTTGCCCGCGATCGCCTTTTCCGGTCAGCCGTTTTTCCGCAACGCGTGGGCGGCGCTGAAGAACCGGCAGCTGAACATGGACGTGCCGATCACGCTGGCCATCGTGCTGGCGATCGTGACCTCGCTTTGGGAAACGGCGTTGTCGGGAAAACACGCCTATTTTGATGCGGCGATCGCACTGACGTTTTTCCTGCTGGCGGGGCGTTACCTGGATCATCGTACACGTGCGATTGCCCGGTCCGCGGCCGAGGAACTGACCGCGCTGGAGGTGCCGCGCGCGATGCGCCTGCGCGCCGATGGCACGGAAGAAGAAATCAATGTCGCCGACCTGGCCGTGGGTGACCTGATCCGGGTGCGACCCGGCGGGCGCATGCCCGTGGACGGTGAAATCACCGAGGGCACATCCGAGATCGACCGCTCCCTGCTGACCGGTGAAACGCTGCCGGTTTTCGCGGCCGAGGGTCAGACCGTCAGCGCCGGGGAGGTCAACCTGACCGGGCCGTTGACGATCCGGGCCACGGCAGTGGGGCAGGATACATCTTTGCACCAGATGGCCGATCTGGTGGCGATCGCGGAGTCGGGGCGTTCGCGCTATACCTCTCTGGCCGACAGCGCGGCCAAGCTTTATGCGCCGGGGGTGCATATCCTGTCGGCGCTCGCCTTCGTGGGCTGGTATCTTTACACGTTCGACATGCGCACCGCGCTGAATATCGCGGCGGCGGTGCTGATCATCACATGTCCCTGCGCGCTTGGCCTTGCGGTGCCGGCGGTGACGACGGCGGCCAGCGGGCGGCTTTTCCGCAAGGGGATGCTGATCAAGCACGCCACCGCGCTCGAGCGGCTGGCACAGGTGGACACGGTCGTTTTCGACAAGACCGGCACGCTGACGGCGGGCACACCCGAACTGACCAATCTCGACCGGCTGGATCGGCAGGAGCTTGAGCTGGCGCTGGCGCTGGCGCAGGGCTCATCCCATCCGCTCTCGCAGGCGATCACGCGCGCCGCCCGCGAGGCCGGTGTGGCCGCCGCCCGCGTCACCCGGATCACCGAGGTGCCGGGCTACGGCACGCGCGGGGAGTTCGAGGGACAGGAGGTGCGTCTGGGCCGGGCCAGCTGGGTCGGCGCGGCGGGCCTTTCACAAACCGCAGCCTTTCTGAAACTGGGCGACGCCCGGCCCGTGGCCCTGACCTTTGCCGACCGGCTGCGCGAGGGCGCGCAGGAGGCGGTCGAGGCGCTGATGGCGGCGGGCAAGGACGTGTACCTGATGTCTGGCGACACGACGGGCGCGGTCGAGGACCTGGCCCGGCGTCTGGGCATCCGGCACTGGCTGGCCGAGGCCCTGCCGGCGGACAAGGCCGCGCGGGTGCAGGCGCTGGCCGAAGAGGGGGCGTATGTCCTGATGGTGGGCGACGGGCTGAACGACACCGCGGCCCTGGCGGCGGCGCATGTGTCGATCTCGCCGGCCTCGGCGCTGGATGCCGCCCGGGTGGCCAGTGATATCGTGCTGTTGGGCGGGGACCTGTCGCCGATTGCGTCGGCCTGTGCCACGGCACGCGCCGCCACGCGCCGCATCCGCGAGAATTTCCGTATCGCGACGGTTTACAACATCATTGCCGTGCCGCTGGCCATTGCCGGTCTGGCCACGCCGCTGATCGCGGCCTTGGCCATGTCGGCCAGTTCGATCACGGTGTCGCTCAACGCGCTGCGGCTGAGGGGGAAAGCATGAACATTCTGGCGTATCTCATCCCGATTTCGCTGATCCTCGGGGGTCTGGGACTGGCCTTTTTCGTGTGGACGGTCCGCACCAACCAGTATGACGATCCCGAAGGCGATGCCCGCAGGATCCTGCGCGACGATTACGACGATCACCCCAAGCCCTGACGCCTGATCCAAAGGCGCGCCTGCGGCGCACGGAATCTCTCGTCCTCCCCCTTTGGGGTCGTCCTCGGGCAGCGAAGGGCGACGTGGTGCTATCGGGACTTGCTGTGCAGGCGAAGCCGGTCAGGCGCCGCCGCCCGGTTCGATCATGAAGCACGTGACCTGCTTGGCCTGCAAGCGGCGGCAGGCCAGATCGGCGGTTTCACGGGTCAGGCCCATGAAATTCGCGTCGAAGCCGGTCGGGCGCTTGACCACCTTGCGCAGGGAGCCGTCCAGCGTCTCCATCTCGTTCAGCGCGGTCTTCAGCAGAACCTTGCGGGCCTTGTACTGGCTTTGATACCGACCCACGTTGATGCCCCAGTGGCGCCCGCCCGAGGTGGAAATGCGCGTCACGACACGCTGTACCGGATCGCCTGCCGGTTCGGCACTGGCCGTGGCGTCGACGCTGGCGAGAACCAGATCTTTCGGGCGCGCCTTGGGCGGGGTGGCCGAGGCCGGTGCAGCCTCTGGCGCGATGGATTCCGCCGCGGCCAGAAGGGCCTTTTCTATGTCGGCCTTGTTGCCGACATCCGCCGGTTCAGCTTCGGCCACGACCACGGCCAAGGTGGGTGTTTCGCCGGGGCGCAGTTGCGGACGAAGACTTTTGCGGACGGCGGCGGCAGACGCAAGGCGCACGGTCTTGCCGACCCCGCCGGGAACGGAATGCCCGTCACCACCGCCGACCTTGCCCAGGTAGGGCGGTTTGGCCGGACGGTGCAGGGCCACGCGGGACGGGGCCCGGCGAAAGCCAAGGTCCAGCAATTCCGCCACCTTGGCGTTGCGTGTCGCGGTGGAGCGGCCGCCGAAGACGGTCGCGATGATACGCTCACCGCCGCGTTCGGCACTGGCGGTCAGGTTGAAGCCCGCCGCGCGGGTGTAGCCGGTCTTGATCCCGTCCGCACCACGGTAGCTTTGCAGCAGCTTACGGTTGGTGTGATAGACCTTGCGCACACCGGCATCGGCAGTGATGCGCGAGAACAGGTTGTAATATTCGGGGTAGTCATAGAACACGTGGCGGCCCAGGATCGTCATGTCGCGTGCCGTTGACAGATGCCCCGCCTCGGTCAGGCCATGGGCGTTCTTGAAGGTCGTCCGGGTCATGCCAAGCGCCTTGGCCGTGCGGTTCATGCGGCGTGCGAACGCGGCCTCGGAGCCCTCGATCGCCTCGGCCAGTGCCGTGGCGGCATCGTTGGCCGATTTGACTGCCGCGCCGCGAATGAGATAGCGCAGCCGGATGCTTTGCCCTGCCTTCAGCCCCAGTTTGCTGGGCGGTTCCGAGGCGGCGTGCTTGGATATGCGGACCGGTGTGTCGAGGCCGATCTCACCGTTTTCGACCGCCTCGAAGACGACGTAGAGCGTCATCATCTTGGTCAGGGAGGCCGGGTGCAGGCGGGTGTCGGCATTGCGCGAATGCAGAACCTCGCCGGATCGTGCATCCATCACCATTGCCGCATAGGGGGCCGCCGCCGCACTGAGCGGGACAATCACCAGCATCCAGATCGTGGCCAAGGCCACAAGACCCCAGCGGAGGGGCTGTCTGTTCCTCGTGCGCATGGAACTGCTCTTTTTCTGCCTCTGTGCCGCCGGTTTTCCGACTGACATCTTTTATGGAGATAAGGTTAGCACAGGCGAGAATCTGAATAAAGTGTTCATTTCCAAGGATTTTGGATGGGCCACCGCATCATTTTTTCAACATGTTGTGGTTTTGATCTGGCGTGCCCCGACATGGGCAAATGTGTCAGCAATGTGGCACCGCCGAGTCAGCGTTCCAGAGGTGTTCTGGAAACGGCCTTGCCAATATGGCCGAGATGTTTGTCCCACGTGCCGCAACAGCCGCCCCACATGTCGATATGCGGGTGCGCCTGGGCCAGTTCGCCAAGATGATCGGCAAGCTCGACGGGATCGCCCTCTTCGAGGTGATTGAGTTTGCACAGGGCGATCTTGTCCATCATGGCCGCGTTCGGGCGGATGTTGCGGATGCGCTTGAACCAGTCGCCGGGTTCCACGGCGGGTGCGAATTCCAGCGGATGAGAACAATTGATGCCGTATCCCATGGGCTTCATGGGGCCGGTTTCGGCGTCGGTGGCCTCGACGGCCTCGCGCAATGTCGGCCCGGACCGCAGGCGATGTTCGCTTGTCAGGGTGAAGGATATGCAGACCGGTATCCCGATCCGCGCGGCTGCCCGCGCCA
>JANSYB010000667.1 GCA_024742655.1 Paracoccaceae bacterium
CGATCAGGGTCAGAAGATCTCCAAGTCCTCGGGCAACGGGATCAGCATCGATGAATGGCTCAGCTATGCCTCGACCGAGAGCCTGAGCTATTTCATGTATCAGAAGCCGAAAACGGCAAAACGGCTCTACTTCGATGTTATCCCGCGTGCCGTGGATGAGTATCACCAGCAGCTAAGGGCCTATCCCGGGCAGGATGCTGCACAGAAGGCCAACAATCCTGTGCACCACATCCACAACGGCGACGTACCGGAAAGCCGGATGGTGGTCTCTTTCGCCATGCTGTTGAACCTCGCCTCTGTCGCCTCGGCCCATGACAAGGAAACGTTGTGGGGCTTCATCCGGCGCTATGCGCCCGACGCCAGCCCCGAAAGTCACCCCGATCTGGATGCGGCGGCAGGCTTTGCGGTGAAATACTACGAGGATTTCGTAGCACCCCACAAAGAGTACCGCGCGCCCACCGACCTGGAGCGCGAGGCCTTGACGGAGTTGCGGGATCAACTGTCGACCTATGATGGCCCGGTTGAGGACGAGGCGCTGCAATCCGTCGTCTACGCCGTGGGGCGTGACCGGTTCGAGCCTCTGCGCGACTGGTTCAAGGCGATCTACGAGGTTCTGCTGGGCGCGTCTCAGGGGCCGCGTTTCGGCGGGTTTATCGCCCTTTACGGTGTGCCCGAGACCGTCGCCCTGATCGACAAGGCACTGGCCGGGGAATTGGCCTGACACAGCGGTGTTGCGTGCTGTGCGGCCGTTTGACATGATGGCCCGAAACGGAGGCATCGAGCACATGCGCATTCCCCTGATCTGTCTTGGCCTGGCCGGCACCCTTCTGGCCTGCACCGAAGTTTCGATGCCCGAACCCGACGAGGGCCAGCAACTGTTTGCCGCCAATTGCGCGCAATGCCACGGCCCGACGGGTCAGGGAGATGGACCGTGGGCCAGCTCGTTCAGCCCCAAGCCAACGGACCTGACCAAACTGACCCGCGATGGTGTTTTCCCCCGTGCCCGCGTGCTCAGCGTGATCGACGGCTACGATCGCACCGGACTGCCGGGCAAGGAGATGCCCGAGTTCGGCCTGCTGCTCGAGGGTGATACCGTGCCGGTCGATGTCGGCGACGGCGTGCTGACCCCAACGCCGCGCCCGTTGGCGGCACTGATGGCCTATCTGGAAAGCATTCAGGAATAGACCCGCGTCGCCTCAGCGGCAGATACCCTCGGTTTCCGCCCCGTCCCAGGGCAGCACGACCCGATCCGGGATCGTCAGCCGCCCCAGCGGAAACGCCCCCTTCAGCATCTGTTCCAGCCGCTTGGTGCGGGGCGCTTTGGGGTCCAGCGCGGCACAGCAGACATACTCCTCGACGATGCTGGCCTGTTGTTCATAGGCGTAGTCGAGAAACCGGGTCTTCGTGTCCACATCGAAGAGGTAGGGATCGCGCCCGCCGCCATGCTCTGACGCGGCGCGCAGCGGCGAATAGCCGGTCTGTCGGCGGTTCTGCCATTGCCAGACATGCACGATCTCATGCGCAAACAGCATCGCATGAATGAGGCTCATCGCCTGCGGATAGTTGGGCAGGAAATCCGGCGCGTACCAATCCTTGGAATAGAACACTTTGTTGTGAATGACATAGGCCGCCGGGCTGACCGTCACGGTATCCGATGTGGGCTCGGGCAGGATACGCTCACGACAGGCCAGGCGCGGGCGCTTTTCGCGCTGATACGTCGTCTTGCCGATCAGCGCCCCGTCAACGAAGCGGATCCGCGAGGTGTTCAGGCTCTCGCCGTGGATCTGCGCGGCAAAGGATGCCTCCCCCTCGGTCAGGGGGCGACCACAGGACATCAGCAACAGCAGGGACAGA
>JANSYB010000379.1 GCA_024742655.1 Paracoccaceae bacterium
CAACATCCTTGTGCAGTTCCTGTTCGGTCAATGGCTGACATGGGGGGCGTTCACCTATCCGCTGGCGTTCCTGGTGACCGACATCATGAACCGTGTCTATGGCCGCGAGGCCGCGCGCCGCGTGGTGTTCGCCGGGTTCGTCGTCGGCCTGATCTGTTCGTTCATCGGAACGCAGATCACAGGCGAGTTCGGCCCGCTGGTCACGTTGCGCATCGCGATGGGATCAGCCATCGCGTTCCTGACCGCGCAGCTTCTGGATATTGCGGTGTTCAACCGGCTGCGGGAGGGCGCGTGGTGGCGGGCGCCGGTGGTGTCGTCCATCATCGGCAGCAGCGTGGATACCGCGCTGTTCTTCACGATCGCCTTTGCTGCCGGCCTGAGCTTTCTGGAGCCGCCCAATGATGTCAGCTGGGCCGCCGAGGCGCTGCCGTTGCTTGGCCTGGGGCCAGTTGTTCCGCTCTGGGTGTCCCTGGCGGTGGCCGATTGGATGGTCAAACTTGTGCTTGCTTTGTTGGCACTTGTGCCATTCCGCATCATCGTGGGGTCGCTTACCCGCACGACCACATGATTTTGTTTTGACAAACGCAGAATCTGTGGCAGGCTGGGGACAAGTTCAACCAGCGAAAGGAGGTGATCCAGTGTCTATAAAGGGATTGGAGAGAGGTGTCGGAACAGTCAGGGGAGGCACCGTCTGAGGCAGCCCTCGGGCGTGTAACCACCCGGATTGGCTTGGCCTAACCGCCCTGCCTCCGAAATCTTTAGAGGGCCGTTCCGCATGTCGGGGCGGCCCTTTAACGTGTTTGGATCGCCACTTGGGAAACATGCCGGTATAGTGAGGCTGCGAAAGGGACGGACAGGTGCGGATCAACGATCAGATCACGATCGAGGACTGGGAACTGACAGAGCAGTTCATCCGGTCCTCTGGCCCCGGCGGGCAAAACGTCAACAAGGTCAGCACGGCGGTCGAGCTGCGGTTCGAGGCCGAACGCTCGCCCAACCTGCCCGCTGCGGTCAAGCGCCGGCTTAGGCGGCTGGCCGGGCGTCGCTGGACCAAGGAGGGCGCCGTTGTGATCCAGGTCGAGGAAACCCGCAGCCAGGCGCGCAACCGCGAGATCGCCCGCGATCGGCTGGCAGAGCTGATCCGCAAGTCGACCGAGAAACCCAAGCGCCGTATCCCGACGCGCCCGACCCTTGGCTCCAAGAAGCGGCGCCTGAAGGCCAAGAAGGTTCGCGGCGAGGTCAAATCGCTGCGCGGCAAGGTGGATGGCGAGGAATGAGTGCGCGGGGTCTCCGGACGCTGGCGGGCGCGTCCATCCTTGCGGCGGTTCTTGGCTCGGTTCATGCGTTCTCGGTGTTCCTTGAGCCGCTCGAGGCGCAGTTCGGGGCCGGCCGTGGCGCTGTCAGCCTGACCTATTCCGGCGCCTTGATCTGCCTGACCATCGCCGTTCTCTTCGGGCACCGGATCTATGGGCGTGGCCCGGCCGCGTGGATCGTGCTGGCCTCGGCCGGGTTGGCGGCGGTGGGCGCTTTGCTGTCTGCGATGGCCGGGTCGCTGCCGATGGTGTGGCTGGGGTACAGCGTGCTCTTCGGGGCGGCCAACGGGCTGGGCTATGGCTTTGGCCTGCAGATCGCCGCACAGGTCAACCCCGGGCGCGAGGGGGTCGCGATGGGGGTGGTCACGGCGGCTTATGCGTTGGGCTCCGTTATTGCGCCGGGCCTCTTTGCGGCGGCGCTGACCTCGGGTGGTTTCCCGGCGGCCATGCTGGGCCTCGCCGGTGTTCTGATCGCTGCGGGTCTGGTCTCGGCCGGTCTGATGCGCGGCACCCGGTTCGCCGATGGGGCCGTGACGGGCGACAGCACATCCGGTGGTGTTGCCTTCATGTGGCTTGGCTATTTCGGGGGCGTCATGGCTGGTCTGATGGTGATCGGACATGCCGCCGGGATCGCCGCGGTTCTGGCCCCCGGTCAGGCGGCGTGGATCGCACCGGTGGTGATCGCGATCTGCAACCTTGCCGGCAGCCTTATCGGGGGGCGTGCCGCTGACATTCTCTCGCCACGCGCGGTCCTTGTGGGGTTGCCGTTGCTGACCTGCGTCGCCTTGCTTGCGCTTTTCTGGCTGGGTGGGCCTGTGCTGCTGCCCGCGCTTGGGCTGGCTGGATTTGCTTATGGCGGGACCATTGCGGCCTGGCCCCCCGTGATCGCAAAGCGCGTGGGCATGGATCAAAGCGCCCGGGTCTACGGTCAGGTCTTTACCGCCTGGGGTGCGGCCGGTCTTGCCGGGCCGTGGCTGGCTGGTGTGCTCTTCGACGCGGGCGGGGCGTATGGTGCCGCGCTTATGGTTGCTGCGGGGTTGGCCGTGGTGGCTGCGGCCACGGCGGCGCGGATATTTCAGCCGCGCTGAGCCTCAGCGGCGAAATCGGAGAGCGTCCGAAAGGCGATGCCACGCTCAGCGGCGGCCCGAAGCAGACGGCGGATCTGGCGATGCGTGGAGTAGAAGCCGGGACCGGATTTCCGCTCACGGATATCGTGCCCGGTGAAAACCGCCGTGCCGCCGCTGTCCGCAATGGCATCAAGCAGTTGGATCTGCCGGGGCCAGCCGGGAAAGGCGCGGTGCTGCATATCCCCAAAGCCAAGATTGTCCAGCGTATTGTCGGGGCCGGGCGTCCTATAGATGCGGTCGCATGGATCGGGTGGTGCGCTGCGGGGCCCGGCGGCGCGGATCACGGCGAACCGGCTGGCACAGGCCGCACGGGTCTCGGGCGTCGAGGCGTGAAAGGGGCTGGCGAAGCTGCTGGCCGGAAAGCCGAGCGCACGATGTTCGGCCACGCCCGCGTCGATCTCATGGCTCAGCCAGTGATCCAGCCCGTACTTTTCCAGATAGGGGCGCAGCTTGGGTTGAGTGCGGGTGTGAAAGCCGATCTCGTGACCGTCATCCTGCAACGCGTGCAGGCCATCGATCTGCCCGGCTGTGGCCGTGTGAATATGCGAAACGCAAAAAGTAACGCTCGCATTGAACGCGTCGAAGACGGGGCGCGCCGCGCACCAGTTGTCCACGAACAGGTCATCGAAGGTCAGGCACAGCGCGCCGGGCACGGGCCTAGTCGGGCCGTTTGGCCACCAGAACGTTGGCCTGCGTTTCCACGATTTCGAACCCGGCCGCGCGTACGTGATCGAAAAAGGCCGAGGTGCTCTCGCCCCGGCGCACGAACGGGTCGGGGTGGAATTCGACGATCGCCACGTTGCAGCGCTTCAGTGCCTCGGTGTCCTTGCGGAACAGCTCGAATTCCTCGCCCTCGATATCGCAGACAAGCCCGTAGCGCCCGTCGATGCCCTGCTTGTCCAGCAAACCGGCCAGCGTGGTGGCGGGCACCTCGATCTCACGTCCTTCGCCGGCGCGGCTGTCGGTGGCCACATGCGAGGTGTGCAGCCCCTCGGTCACGGCAAATCGGACCACGTCGGCATCATAGGCCAGCGCCATGTTCAGGACCGTCGTGTTGTCCTTGCTCGCCTTGGTGACGTTGCCGGTGCAGATGTCGATCAGGTCGGGGTTGGCCTCGACCACGGTCAGGGGGGCGTTATCGTCCATGTGCCGGCGCAGCAGTGTGCTGACGATGCCGAAGGCGCCGCCCAGTTCGATCACCGGCAGGTCCTTGGGCAGCCATTTGCGCGA
>JANSYB010000148.1 GCA_024742655.1 Paracoccaceae bacterium
GTTAAATCTGAATTTCCGATTCAGCTTTGACCGCAAAAGGAGACACCCATGCGCAAGACCCTGACCGCCGCCCTTCTGGCCTTTGCCGCCGCCCTGCCCGCACAGGCCGAGGAGACGCCCAAACTCGTCACCATCCTGACCAGCGATGATCCGCAAACGCAATTGATGAGCATGGTCCTGACCATGCAGTCGCTCAAGCAGGGCGCACAGACCTACACCCTGCTGTGCGGCCCGGGCGGCGACCTGGCGTTGAAGGACGCCCCCGCCACCGCGACCGCCCCCCAGAAGCCGAAGGGGATGAGCCCGCAAGGCCTGATGCAAAAGGTGATGGAGGCCGGTGGCACCGTCGAGGTCTGCGCCATCTACCTGCCCAACAAGGGCGTTGAGGCCGGTGCGTTGCTGGACGGGGTGGGGTCGGCCAAACCACCCGCGATGGCCGCACGCCTTCTGGCCGAGGACACGCGGATCATGTCATTCTGATCCGGCATCCCCGCGACAGGGCGCCGCATCCAGAGCCTGAACATGAATCCTATCTTCATCTTACGTGATCACACCAACAGAGGATGATGGAAAATGTTCAAGGGATTGACGACGGCGATTGCCCTGATCGTGGGCGGCATGCTGGGCCTGCCCGTGCTGTTCCTGGCCGCACTCTAGACCCGGCGGCTACACAAGCGACCCGCCCGGCCATTCCGGCCGGGACAGAATTTTCGCAGAAAATTCTCAACCGAGAAAATTCTGCGAATTTTCTGGTGGCGCAAAACTTCAGGCCTCCGCCTTCTTTTCCCACCGCCCCGACGCCTCGGACCAGTATTGCGCCGTGCAGCCGGCACCGGTCAGGGATTTCCATTGGGTGCGGGCATGTGTGAGCGCGGCGTCGTCGTTGCCATCGAAAAGAACACAGACCCGCTCAAGCCCCCCCACCTCGTCCGGCACGACATCCGCACCATCAATGCTCATCACGCAATGCGGCGTGTTGGCCGCCTCTGACGAGGTGGTCAGCAAGATCGGCTGTCGGGCATCATGCGCGCCGCCCGCAAGACCATGCGGCAGAAACTCTTCCTCGGGGCCCAGCCACAGCTTTTCGTCCAGCCATCTGAGCCGCTCGGCCTGCGTGCCGCGCACGGCCACGCGCCAGCCCGCCGCGCGCGCCTTGCCCAGCAGAAGGGGCAGTGTCACCTCCAGCGGTTTGCGCGTCAGATGATAGAAATAGGCCGCGCCCATCAGTCACCTTCGTACTGGTCTGCCACCAAACGGCTCAGCGCCATGACGCCCCAGCCCGTCGCCCCCTTGGGGGCAAAGTCGGTTTCCGCCCCGACCCGGGCCACACCGGCGATATCGAGATGGATCCAGGGCACACCCTCCTTCACGAAGCGCTGCAGGAACTGCGCCGCGGTGATGGATCCCGCCGGCCGGCCGCCCACGTTCTTCATGTCTGCGATGTCGGATTTCAGCTGCTTGTCATAGGCCTCGCCCAGGGGCATGTGCCACGCACCCTCGCCCTCGTTGCCCGCCGCGCGCAGGAACTTGTCGCAGAAATTTTCATCGTTGGAAAAGACACCGGCCTTTTCATGGCCCAGACCGATGATGATCGCACCTGTCAGCGTCGCAAGGTCGATCATCGCGGCGGGTTTGTATTTTTCCTGCGCGTACCACAGCACATCCGCCAGAACGAGCCGCCCCTCGGCATCGGTATTGATGATCTCGACCGTATCCCCCTTCATCGAGGCGACCACGTCGCCCGGGCGCGTGGCCTGTCCCGAGGGCATGTTCTCGACTAGCCCGACGATGCCCACCACATTGGCCCCGGCCTTGCGCAGCGCCAGAGCGCGCATCGTGCCGACGACCACACCGGCACCACCCATGTCCATGGTCATCTCTTCCATGCCGCCGGCGGGTTTCAGGCTGATCCCGCCGGTGTCGAACACCACGCCCTTGCCGATCAGCGCCAGCGGCGCATCGCCCTTGCGTCCGCCCGACCATTCCATCACCGCCACCTTGGATGGGCTGACCGAGCCATGCCCGACCGACAGCAGGAGGTGCATGCCCAGCTTTTCCAGTTCGGCCTCTTCGAGCACGGTGATCTTGAGGCCAAGATCCGCCAGACCACTGATCCGGTTTGCGAATTCGGTCGTGGTCAGGTGGTTGGCCGGTTCGCTGACCAGATCGCGCGTGAAGAACACGCCATCGGCCACGGCCAGCAGGGGCGCGGCCTGTTCGCGCGCCTCGTCGGGTTTGGAGACCATCACGGTGACGGGTCCGGCCGCCTCGGGCGCCTCGCTCTTGCGGTCGCTGAACGTGTAGGCGCGCAGCGCGATTCCCTGCGCCAGCTCACCGGGGCGACGCACCTGGCCGGCCAGAACCAGCAGTTCGGCCGCGCCCTTGACCTTGCCCAGGGCCGCCCCCGCCTTGCGCGTCTCCAGAGGATCGGCGCCCTTTTCCAGGCACAGAACATCGATCGCCTCGGCTTCCAGCCCGGCGGGCCAGGCCAGACTGCGCACTTCGCCGGGCTTGACCTTTTCCCATTTATCGCTCTCCAGGAATCGCTTCAGCGCCCCCTTGGCGACGCGGTTCACCCGGCGCGCGCCCGCATCCATCTTGCCCGACGGCGTGACGACGACCGCGACCCGGCCCGTGGCCCCTGCAATCGCGTCCAGATCCGTTTCGGTGAAAGTAATGTCGACGGGGGTGGTCATGTCGCGGCTCCATGTTGGCTGGTTTGCCCGAGTCCTAGCGCGGCACCGCCCGATTGACCAGTTAAAGCGTTTTGCCGTCGACAAAGGCGGGCCCGGTGACCGGCGAAAAGCGCGCGCCGCGCGGCCACGGACCGGCGCCGCGGCACATGCTGCCGGCCTGCGTTTTCACGAAACGCTTTAGCAGTTTTCCCCCGGCGTCAATTCCGATAAGTTGCCGCCCAGAACGTCTGCCTTGGGGGAAAGAGAGTGGCCAGATTCGACAGGTACATGCTGTCGCAATTCATGGTTCTGTTCGGTTTTTTTGCGCTTGTTCTGGTGTCGATCTTCTGGATCAACAAGGCCGTGCGCATGTTCGACCGGCTGATTGGCGATGGCCAGCCGGCGTGGGTGTTCCTCGAGTTCACCGCGCTGACGCTGCCAGGTGTGATCGGCGTGGTCCTGCCGATCGCCGCCTTTGCCGCCGCCGTCTATGTCACCAACCGGCTGAGCACCGAAAGCGAACTGACCGTGATGCAGGCCACGGGTTTTTCACCGTGGCGGCTGATCCGGCCGGTGGCGATCTTCGGCATTCTGATCGCGCTGATGATGTCACTGCTCAGCCATTTCCTGATCCCCAAATCCCTCAGCCAGCTGCGCCTGCGCCAGGCCGAGGTCAGCCAGAACATCACCGCCAAGCTGTTGACCGAGGGTGAATTCCTGCATCCTGCCCCCGGGATCACCTTCTACATCCGGGACATCACACCCGAGGGCGAGTTGAAGGACGTGTTCCTGTCCGACCGCCGCGACCGCGACAACCCCGTGACCTATACCTCGACCCGGGCCTATCTGGTGCAGGACGGCGGCGGCACGAAACTGGTGATGGTCGATGGCCTCGCCCAGAACCTGCGCCAAGAGGGCAGCCGGCTGTTCACCACGCATTTCGATGATTTCTCGTATGATGTCAGCAGCCTGATCACCCGCAACCCCACCAATCTCAACAAGGTCGATTTCACCCTGACCGATGATTTGCTGTTGCGCCCGGACATGGTGGCCGAGCGCACCGGCGCCACAAAGGCCGAGATCATGTACGAGGCCCACGGCCGCTTCACCCAGGCGCTGACCTGCGTGGTGGCCGCGCTGATCGGGTTTGCGACGCTGCTTCTGGGCACCTATAGCCGGTTCGGCGTCTGGTGGCAGATCGTGGCGGCCTTTACCCTGCTTGTCGGCGTCAAGCTGGTCGAGGGCGGCGTATCGGGCGCGGTGCTGTCCAATGCCTCCGCCTGGCCGTTGATGTATTTGCCGATTGTCCTCGGTGCAGGGATCACCGTCGCGCTGCTTTACATCGCGGGGCATCCAGGGCTCGTGCGGCGGCTTTTGCCGCGCCGGCCGCTGAGCGACGGGGGGGCGGCATGATCCTGCATTATTACTTCGCGCGCAAATTCCTGTGGACCTTTGCCGGGATCGCCTTCGTTTTCCTGATCCTGCTGGCACTGATCGATCTTGTGGACGAATTGCAGGATTTCCCCAACCTGCCCTTTGCCGAGGTGGTCGGCATCGTGCTGCTGAATGTCCCGCATGCCAATTACGAAATCCTGCCGCTGGTCGTGATCCTGGCGGCGGTGGCGCTGTTCGTGCGGCTGGCGCGCTCGTCGGAACTTGTGGTGGTGCGCGCCTCGGGTCGGTCCGCGTTGCGCAGCCTGATCGCACCGGTGGTCGTGGCCGGTCTGGTGGGCGTGATCTCGATCACCATGTTCAACCCGATCGTCGCCGCCTCCTCCAAGCGCTACAACGACGTGGTCAACAGCGTCTATGACGGGGGCTCCAGCGTGCTGGCAATCGCCTCGGAAGGGTTATGGCTGCGCCAGGGCAGCGCGCAAGGCCAGACCGTGATCCATGCCAGCCGCGCCAGTTCGGATGTCAGCATCCTGTACGATGCCACCTTCATCTCGTTTTCCGCCCGGGGCGAACCACAACGCAGGATCGTGGCCCAATCGGCCCGGCTCGAAGAGGGCCAGTGGCAGCTGCGCGGCGTCAAGCTGTGGGATCTGACCCTTGGCACCAACCCCGAGGCCGCAGCCCGCACGCTCGAGACGCTCAGCGTGCCCTCGGCCCTGACCCAGGACCGCATCATCGACAGTTTCGGCAAGCCGGAATACATCCCGCTCTGGGATTTGCCCGCCTTTATCCGGCAGCTGGAACAGGCCGGGTTCTCGGCGCGCCGCTATGCGGTCTGGTTCCAGATGGAACTGGCCCGCCCGCTCTTTCTGATGGCGTTGGTCATGGTCGCGGCCGCCTTCACGATGCGCCACGCACGCCTCAGCAACACCGGCCTGTCGGTGCTTTTTGCCGTTATGCTGGGCTTTGGCCTGCACTACATCCGGAACTTTGCCCAGATCCTTGGCGAGAACGGACAGATCCCCGTCTATCTTGCCGCATGGGCACCGCCGGTGGCCTCGTTCATGCTGGCCACGGGAATTTTGCTGCATCTGGAGGATGGATGAGCAGGCTTGCGGTCATAGCGGCGATCTTGGCCGTGACTCTATGTTCGGTGTCTGGCCCGGTTCAGGCGCAAATGCGCGACGACACCGCGCCGGCGGCCCCCGCCCCCGCACAACCGGCCATCCTCGTCGCCGATGATGTCTTCCTGAACGGCAATGACAGGCTGGTAGCCACCGGCAATGTCGAGGCCTGGTTCGAAGGCCGGCGCATGCAGGCGCGCGAAATCATGTACGACCGGGACGCCGAACGCCTGATCGTGACCGGCCCCATCACCATCGAGGAGGCCGACGGCTCGCTCCTCGTTCTGGCCGACAGCGCCGAGCTGGACCGCGAGATGACCAACGGCCTGCTGCGCGGCGCGCGCATCGTGATGGATGACCAGATCCAGCTGGCCGCGCATGAGATGGCCCGGGTCAATGGCCGCTACAACCAGCTTTACAAGGCCGCGGTCACGTCCTGCCGTGTCTGCGAATCCGGACGTCCGCCGCTGTGGCAAATCCGGGCCCGTAGGGTGATCCATGACCAACAGGAACGCCAGTTGTATTTCGACGATGCCCAGCTGAGGGTTCTGGATACGCCGATCTTCTATCTGCCGCGCCTGCGCCTGCCCGATCCCACGCTTGAGCGCGCGACCGGGTTTCTGGTGCCATCGCTGCACAATTCGTCGCTTCTGGGCTTTGGGGTGCGCGTGCCGTATTTCATCAGGATCGGCGATCACCGCGACCTGACCATCACGCCCTATATCGCGACCGAGACCCGGACGCTGGAACTGCGCTACCGTCAGGCCTTCCGCAACGGCCGGATCGAGTTCAACGCGGCCCTGTCCAACGACGACATCGGCACGGATTCGAACCGGGCCTATATTTTCGGCAATGGTGAATTCAACCTGCGCGACGATTTCGTCCTGCGCTTCGATGTCGAGGCCGTCAGTGACGATACCTACCTTCTGGATTACGGCTATTCCGCCAAGGACCGGCTGGACAGCGAGATCGAGATCGAGCGTGCCCGGCGCGACGAATATGTCCGCGCCGCGATCACCGCCTTTCACAGCCTTCGGGTGGGCGAAAGAAACTCGACCCTGCCGACGATCGTTGCCAATGGCGAGTATGAGCGCCGGCTTTACATGCCCGGATCGCTTGGCGGA
>JANSYB010000176.1 GCA_024742655.1 Paracoccaceae bacterium
ACCGTGGCGCAGCGTCTTGCGGCCTACCATGCGCAGACCGCGCCGCTGATCGACCATTACCAGGACAAGGGGGCGCTTTCCCGCGTGCCCGCGATGGGGGCCATCGAAGAGATCGCCGCCGCACTGGACAGCGTCGTGTCGCAAACGACGGCATGACGAAGCAAACGGCCCGGCCGCGCGGTGCGGCCCGGCCACGAAAAAAGGAGGAGGGACACTCCATGTCTCAAGAGACCGACACAAACAACGCGTATTGGCAAGCCAATGTGCGTCTCATCCTGATCAGCCTCGTCATCTGGGCGCTGGTCTCATTCGGGTTCGGGATCATCCTGCGCCCGGCGTTGTCAGGTATAGAGGTCGGTGGAACCGATCTTGGTTTCTGGTTCGCCCAGCAGGGGTCGATCGTCGTCTTTCTGGTGCTGATCTTTTTTTACGCGTGGCGGATGAACAAGCTGGACCATGAACACGGCGTGGACGAGGAATAGGAAAATGGATCAGTTTACACTCAACCTGCTGTTCGTGGGCGCGTCCTTTGCGCTTTATATCGGCATCGCGATCTGGGCCCGTGCGGGCTCGACCTCGGAATTCTACGCCGCCGGGCGTGGGGTGCACCCCGTCACCAACGGGATGGCCACGGCGGCCGACTGGATGTCGGCGGCCTCGTTCATCTCGATGGCCGGACTGATTGCCTTTACCGGCTATGACAACTCGTCCTTCCTGATGGGCTGGACGGGCGGCTACGTGCTTCTGGCCCTGCTGCTGGCGCCCTACCTGCGCAAGTTCGGCAAGTTCACGGTGTCGGAATTCATCGGTGATCGCTTCTACTCCAAGACCGCGCGCATGGTGGCGGTGATCTGTCTTCTGGTGGCCTCGATCACCTACGTGATCGGACAGATGCAGGGTGTGGGCATCGCCTTTGGCCGCTTCCTCGAGATCGACGCCTTCTGGGGTCTGATGATCGGGGCCTGTGTGGTCTTTGCCTATGCCGTGTTCGGCGGGATGAAGGGCGTGACCTACACACAAGTCGCGCAGTACTGCGTCCTGATCACCGCCTACACGATCCCGGCGGTTTTCATCTCGTTGCAGCTGACCGGCAATCCGATCCCGGCCCTGGGCCTGTTCGGAGAGCACAGCGCCTCGGGCGAGCCGCTTCTGGCCAAGCTGGACCAGATCGTGACGGACCTTGGCTTCAAGGAATATACCGCCGCGCATGGCTCGACCATCAACATGGTGCTCTTTACCCTGTCGCTGATGATCGGGACCGCGGGTCTGCCGCATGTCATCATGCGCTTTTTCACGGTGCCCAAGGTGTCCGACGCGCGCTGGTCCGCCGGCTGGACGCTGGTCTTCATCGCGCTGCTCTACCTGACGGCGCCTGCCGTGGGGGCTATGGCACGGCTCAACATCTCTGAACTGATGTGGCCCAACGGCACCGACGGCGCCGCCGTGAGTGTCGAGCAGATCGAGACCGATCCCGACTATGCCTGGATGGCGACCTGGGAAAAAACCGGTCTTCTGGGCTGGGAAGACAAGAACGGCGACGGCATGATCCAGTATTACAACGATGCCAATGCCGATCTTCAGGCCAAGGCCGAAGCGAACGGGTGGGAAGGCAACGAGCTGACCAACTTCAACCGCGACATCCTTGTTCTGGCCAACCCCGAGATTGCCAGCCTGCCCGGCTGGGTGATCGGTCTGGTGGCGGCGGGTGGCCTTGCCGCGGCCCTGTCCACGGCGGCCGGCCTGTTGCTGGCGATCTCCTCGGCGGTCAGCCATGACCTGCTCAAGGGGCAACTGACCCCGAACATGTCGGAAAAATCCGAGCTTATGGCGGCGCGGATTTCGATGGCAGCGGCGATCGTGGTGGCGGTTCTGCTGGGGCTCAATCCGCCCGGCTTCGCGGCGCAGACCGTGGCGCTGGCCTTCGGCCTTGCGGCGGCCTCGATCTTCCCGGCGCTGATGATGGGGATCTTCTCGACCCGCATCAACAATGTCGGGGCGGTTGCGGGCATGCTGGCCGGTCTCGTGGTCACGCTGGTCTATATCTTCCTGCACAAGGGCTGGTTCTTTATCCCGGACACCAACACGTTCACGGATGCCAACCCGCTGCTGGGGCCGATCAAATCCACCTCGTTCGGTGCGATCGGTGCCTTGGTGAACTTCACCGTGGCCTACGTGGTCTCGGGCATGACCAAGGAAACCCCGCAGGAGATCAAGGATCTCGTGCAGAGCGTGCGTATTCCGCGCGGTGCCGGCACCGCGGTTGACGGACACTGACACCGCGTGGGGCAGGGCGCACGCTTGCGTCAATGCCCCGCATCAATACCCTGTCCTGCCCGCGTCACAGTGGGCAGGACATTCCATAAGAAGGCCCACGCCATGACCCTTTCGGCGCCGCTTGTCCAATTTCTCGCCTCCGTTCATCCCTATGACAGCCTTGAACGTCCCGCGCTTGAGGCGCTGGCCGCGCAATGTGTCGAGACCGCGTATTCGGGCGGGCAGACGGTGTTCAGCACCGGGGATGTGGTGGACAGTCTTTTCATCGTCGTTTCGGGCGAAATCGAGATCACGGATGACGCCGGCGTTCAGCTGTCACTTCTGGGCCCGCGAAATTCCTTTGGCGAACGCGCCCTGTTGCGCGAAGACGCCGCCAGCCGGACCGCGACCGCGACATCGGACGCCACCCTGATCCGCATGCCGTCAGCTGTCTTGTTCGAGTTGATGAATGCCTCACCCAAGGTCGCGCGGTTCTTTGACCGCCGCCGTCCGGCGCGGGCCGACCGCAAGGACCTGACAACGCTGCGCGTCGAAGAGTTGATGACCCGCAATCCGCTGACCTGCGGGCCGGAGACGGCGATCCGGGACGCGGCCGCGCGGATGCATGACAAGCGGATTTCGTCCATTTGCATCGTGGATGACGCCGGTATGCAGGGCATCCTGACCGTGCGAGATATGAACGGCAAGGTGGTGGCGCAGAACGCCGATACCGGCGCGCCGGTGTCCACGATCATGACCGCGTCCCCGCTGACGCTTGGCCCCGACGCCCTTGGCACCGACGTGCTGCACCTGATGATGGAGCGCGGCATCGGCCATGTGCCCATCGTGGAGGGCAAGGCCCTCGTCGGGATCGTCACGCAAACCGACCTGACCCGGGTTCAGGCGTTGTCGTCCGGTGTTCTGGTCGGGCGCATCTCGCAGGCCGGGGATGCGGCGGCGATGGCGCGCGTGACCGCCGAGATTCCGCAGCTTCTGGCGCAGCTTGTCGGTTCGGGCAACCGTCACGACGTGATTACCCGGCTGATCACCGATATCACCGATACCGTGACGCGCCGTCTTCTGGCCCTGGCCGAGGACAGTCTTGGCCCTGCGCCGGTGCCCTACCTGTGGCTGGCCTGTGGCTCGCAGGGGCGGCAGGAACAGACCGGTGTTTCGGATCAGGACAATTGCCTGATCCTGTCCGATGACGCGACCGAGGCCGATATGGCCTATTTCGCGCGGCTGGCCAAGTTCGTCAGCGACGGTCTGGATGCATGTGGCTATTTCTATTGCCCGGGCGACATGATGGCGACCAATCCGCGCTGGTGTCAGCCGCTGCATGTCTGGCGCAGCTATTTTGACGGCTGGATCGCGAAGCCGAACCCCGAGGCGCAGATGCTGGCCTCGGTTATGTTCGATCTGCGTCCCATCGGCGGGGAGCACGCCCTGTTCGAGGACCTGCAGACCGATACGCTTGCGAAGGCGTCGAAGAATTCGATCTTCACGGCGCATATGATTTCCAACTCGATCAAGCATATGCCGCCGCTTGGCCTGTTGCGGGGGCTGGCGACGATCCGCTCGGGCGAGCATCGCAATCATCTTGACCTCAAGCATAACGGCGTCGTGCCCATCGTCGACCTGGGCCGCATCTATACGCTTCAGGGGCGCCTGAAACCGGTCAATACCCGCGCCCGGCTGGAGGCCGCGCAAAAGGCGGGCCTGCTGTCGACGTCGGGGGGCGCGGACCTTCTGGATGCCTATGACCTCATCGCGACGATGCGCCTCGAACACCAGGCAAAACAGGTCAAGGCCGGCGACAGGCCCGATAATTTCCTTGACCCGTCTGAGCTTTCTGATTTCGAACGCAGTCATCTCAGGGATGCGTTCGTCGTGGTCAAGACGATGCAATCTTCTGTGTCATCCGGGAAAGGCGCGTTAGGGTAGGGCCATGTTCTTGGAATTGATCGCCACCATTTTCGCCGGAGTCGCGGCCGCAGGGCTGATGATGCTGGTCAATATCGCCAGCGGCCGGGTTCTGCCGCGTTGGCTGACCCCGGTCGCGGCCGGGGTCGGGATGATCGCGCTGACGATCTCGAACGAATACACGTGGTTCGACAGAACGGCCGAAACCCTGCCCGAGGGGATCGAGATCGCAATGACCGTCGAAGAAAAGGGATGGCTGCGACCGTGGACCCATCTGTGGCCCTACACGAAACGGTTCGTCGCGGTCGATACCGCCAGCATGCGCCGCAACGACAGCCTGCCCGATCAAAGGATGACGGATCTCTATTTCTTCGGACGCTGGTCACCGGTGAACAAGGCGCCGATGCTCTATGACTGCAAGGCGGGGAAATCGGCGCTGCTGATCGACGGGGCGTCCTTTGGCGAGGATGGGACGGTGGCCGATGCCGACTGGCGGGTGATGCCGCCCGATGACCCGATCCTGAGACTTGTCTGCGAGACCTGACATGTTCACCCGCCTCAGCCTGCGCATCCGCATTTTCCTGTTTTTCTGCCTTCTGGCAACGGGGGCGATGGGGCTGGCGGGGGGCGCGCTCTGGTTCGGATGGTCGCGGGCCGAGGGTGATCTGCCCGCCGGGCCCTTCATCACGGCGTTCATCATCTTTGCCTTTCTCAACACCGGGGTGATCGCGGCGATCTGGTTGTTGTTCGATGAAAATGTCGCCAAGCCGATCGGGAAACTGGCCACCGAGTTGCGACTGCGGGCGCATTCCGGTGTCGACAAGGCGGTCGAGACCGACAGCGCGAAGTACCTTGGGGATCTGGCCCCGGCCGCCAAGGCGGTGTCATCGACACTGAGCGCGAATGTCATGGACAGCGCAGGACAGGTTGCCCGCGAGACCGAACGGCTGCGCGAGGAAACCGCACGCCTGACGGCCCTTCTGACGGAAATTCCCCTGGCGACGATCCTGGTCAACCCGGCCCATGAGATCGTGCTTTACGATGCCCAGGCCGCCGAATTTCTGTCGCAGATCGCGCCGCCACGCCTGAAGGCGCCGCTTGGGGATTACTTCGATGCCGAAAGTCTCGCCGCGGCCCAGGCCAGGCTGAGCGAGACCAAGACCGAATGCACCGCGACGCTTGCGGATCTCTCGGGCGGGCGGGTCGTCGATGTCAGGTTGAAGCCCCTCGATGCGGGGGCCTACATGCTTATCCTCGACGCGAAAACGGCCAGCGTCGGCCGGCTGGCTCCGCGTCCTCTTGTCTATGATTTCGGCCTTTTGAACGTTGCCCGGACGACCGCCATTGACGACGCGCCGCTAAGTTCTCTTTGTTTCGTGGCCTTCGATACCGAAACGACGGGCCTGTCGGCGCAGACGGACAACGTGGTGCAACTGGGGGCGGTGCGTGTTCTCAACGGGCGCGTCGTGCCCGGCGAGACGCTCGACACTTACGTGAACCCCGGCCGACCGATCCCGCCCGCCTCGACCGAGATTCACCGCGTCACCGATGGCCATGTCCGCGGGGCCCCCGATTTTACCGCGGTCGGGCGCAACTTTCATCATTTTGCCCGCGACGCGGTTCTGGTGGCCCATAACGCG
>JANSYB010000461.1 GCA_024742655.1 Paracoccaceae bacterium
CATATCAAGCAACTCAAGCAGGAACGCCTTGGCCTCAAGGATGCGATCCGCATGACGAAATCGATGCTGATGCGTGCAGGCGTGCATCCGCCCTACACGACCCAGCCCGGCCGGAACGAGGTCTCACCATGATGTTCCTGCGTCTGCCCCAGATGTCGGCGCATTTCTTTCACAGCCGCGATCTCGACGGTCTGCGCGAGGCCCTGACCGACGAGGACCGCCCCCCGGCGCGCCAGAAACCGGCCTTTCGGGTTGTCCCGGGCAAGGACGCCCCTTCCGACTGATTTGCCCGGACAAGCCGCCGGGCGGCACCCGGAATGACCACCCTCGTTCCGGTCGTGCCGCCCGCGCGGATGTGACTGTCGCATTCGCTCTTTCACGCTGCACCCGCCCCGTGCTATCCCGCGCCCACCAAACCGCTGGAGGGGCGTTCATGTCCAACGAAATCCGCCTTGCATTCGAGCATCCGGCCGCACGCGCCGATGCCACCGCGCCCGACGGCCCGCTTGACCGGATCTCGGTGCGCGAGCATGTGGTCGAGGTGGAAATCGGCGCCTTTCAGGCCGAACGCGGGATCACCCAGCGGGTTAGTTTCAACGTGGTCGTCGAGGTGCGCCCGCTGACCGATCCGATCGATGACGACGTGGATCGCATCCTGAGTTACGACAAGGTGACAGAGGCCATCGAGGCGGAACTGGCCGAAGAACGGCTGAACCTGCTCGAAACCCTGGCCGAACGCATTGCGGAGCGCATCCTGCTCGAGCCGCAGGCCGTGCGCACCTTCGTGCGGATCGAAAAGCTGGATCGCGGGCCCGGCGCGCTTGGCGTCGAGATCGTGCGCTCGGTCGGGGACCTCAAGACCAAGCCCGTCGGCCACCACCCCGACACGACATCGCATCCGCATGTCGTTTACCTGACCAATCCGGCGATCAGCTCGGCCAATCTCGGGCGCTGGCTGGATCAGCTGGAGGCGCGCGCCGAACCGGTGATCCTGTGCGTCGGACATTCCGAGACGGACAGCCCCAAGACCGGCCACAAGATGACCCAGCGTCGGGTCGACCTGCTGGCCCTGGAACAGAACGCCTGGGTTCTGGCCGGGCGCGATGATCGCTGTGTCGTCGTCAACACGCGCACCGAACTGGACTGGGCGATGAAGAACGGCCAGATCAGCGTCTGGGCCCCGTCGAAGATCGTACTGGACGCGGTCGACGGGCCGAAAACCGGCCCCGATGACCCCGTGGCGCTGGCGGCCTGGTTCGCCGGGCATATGGACGCCTCGGACCTCCTGCTCATTGGCGAAACGCCCCCCGCCAACCCGCCGGTGCCGGTCCTGATCCAGGATATCGCACAGTCCGGCCTATGAGCGCCTATTACCGTCCCGTCCCACGCACCGATCATGCCCGGCCCACCGGCGCGCTCACGCTGGCCGGCGGCTGGTGCTGGTTCGACACGGTCGAAATCCTGCACCGCGATGCCCCGTCTCGCCTGGTCGCGGCCACCGACCTGCCGCGCGATGCGCTGGAACGATTGACGACACCACGTGCGCCGATCGCGGGAATGACTTTCGACACCCCGCGGCTGATGGGCATTCTCAATGTGACGCCCGACAGTTTCTCGGATGGCGGGGAGCATTTCGACCCGGCCGTGGCCCTGGCCCACAGCAAGGCGATGATCGCGCAGGGCGCCGACATCATAGACGTGGGCGGCGAATCCACGCGGCCGGGCGCGACGGACGTCGCCATGGACGAGGAAATCCGCCGCACCGCCCCCGTGATCGCGGCCATCCGCGCCCAGACGGGCACACCGATATCCATAGACACCCGCAAGGCGCCCGTGGCCCGCGCCGCGCATGAGGCAGGCGCCAACCTCGTCAACGACGTGGCCGGGTTCACCTTCGACCCCGATCTCGCACCACTCTGTGCCGAGCGGGCGCTGCCCGTCTGCGTGATGCACGCGCAGGGCACACCGGATCTCATGCAGGTCGATCCGCGCTATGATAATGTGGCGCTGGATGTCTATGACTACCTTCAAAGCCGGGTCGACATGCTGACGGCCCTTGGCATGCCACGCGCGGCGATCATCGTCGATCCGGGCATCGGCTTTGGCAAGACGCTAGAGCATAACCTGATCCTGTTGCAGAACCTGGCGCTGTTTCACTCTCTGGGTTGCGTGGTGCTGCTGGGAGCGTCGCGCAAGCGTTTCATCGGTACGATCGGCGGCGCACCCGAGGCGCGCCACCGTGCCCCGGGGTCGATCGCCGTGGCCCTGGCGGGGGTGGCGCAGGGTGTGCAGATGCTGCGCATTCACGACGTCGGCGAAACCGCCGAGGCACTGCGCCTGTGGCAAGCGGCAACGTTGGGAACAGATCACACCTGACGCCACAAGGCGGGCCAAGAAAATCATGAATTTTCTTGGCAAAAGTCTTCATAAGACTTTTGCGGCTCAGCGCCCGGTGAACAGCCGCCGAAGCGCCCCGAGCTGGCTCAGCGCCACGCCGCCCAGGATCATCGCCAGCCCCAGGAAAAGGCTCGGCGGCAGCATCTCGGACAGGAGCACCGCCCCGAAGATCACCGACCAGATCGGGACCTGGTAATTGACGAGACTGAGAAAGCTCGGGCCCGCATCCCGGATCACGTTCACCAAGATGATCTGGGCCACACCGGTGGGCAGGATCCCGAGATACAAGAGCGCGGCAAGCGCCGTCAGGTTGATCTCCTCGGGCCAGCCCTCGGCCCACAGCGCATAGGGGGTGAACAGCACCGCCGCCAGCAGCAGGATCGCCGCCGCCAGAGACAGCCGGTCCGTTTCGGGGCTCAGCCGGGTGAAGATACCGCCCACGGCATAACACCCCGCCGCCCCCACGCAGGCCAGTTTCGCCAGCACCTCGAACTCCGCCCCCGTCGAGGCCAGCGCGCCGGGGCCGATCAGGATGATCACGCCGGCCGTGCCGGTCGCGAAACCCGTCAGCCGCCGCAGCGTCATCCGTTCGCCGGGCACGAAGACATGCGCCAGCGGCAGCACGAACAGCGGTACCACCGCCATGCAGACCCCGGCAAAGCCCGATGCCACGCTTTGCTGG
>JANSYB010000580.1 GCA_024742655.1 Paracoccaceae bacterium
AGGGGCCGGACAACGGCCCCTTTTTTTGGCAAGGAATTTCTGGACAGAAAAATACGAAATGTATACAAAATGTATTCAGAAAGGATTCGCTTGTGCCCACCGACAAGAAAACAGCCTGTATCGACGATCTCAGGATGCGGATCCTGACGCAGGATATCGCGCCGGGCAGTGATCTGGATGAGGCGGCATTGTGCGACCGATATGCCCTGTCCCGGACACCCATGCGTGAGATTTTTCAACGCTTGGCCGGCGAGGGGTATCTGAAGCTGGAGCAGAACCGCGGGCCCAAGGTGGCGTCGATGGATCTGTCGGTCATGCGCATGTTCTTTCAGACCGCGCCGATGATCTATGCCAACGTGGCACGTCTGGCCGCCGAGAACCGGCGCCGCGATGAACTGCCCGCGCTGAACGCCTTGCAGGACAAGTTTCGCGCCGCAACAGAGGCCGGGGACGCCGGGCAGGCGGCATTGCTGAACCACCAGTTCCACCTGCAGATCGGCGAGATGGCCAAGAACCCGTATCTCTTGCCGAGCCTGAAGCGGATGCTGATCGACCACACGCGGCTGAGCCAGACGTTCTATCGCCCGGCCTCCGAGGATGAGTCCGACCGGGTGCGCAAGGCCGTGGCGCAGCACGACGCGATGATCGAGGCCATCGAGGCGCATGATGCAGAGCAGGCGGTGGATTTGACCATAGCCCACTGGAACCTGTCGCGTGACCGGCTGGAACGGTTCGTTACACCCGACCCGCTGCCGATCGACGTATTGGACATGAAGGATCGCGAAAATGCAGTTTGAAGGCATCTGGACGCCGATTGTCACGCCCTATCACGCCGATTTTTCGGTCAACGAAGAGGCGCTGGCCGAGACGGTCGAACTGCTGATCGCGGGCGGTGTGCACGGCATCATCAGCGCCGGAACGACCGGCGAATACTACGCGCAGGATTTCGACGAACGTGTCTGGCTGGCTGAACGGATCAAGGCGCTGATCAAGGGGCGGGTGCCACTGGTCGTGGGCACCGGCGCGCTGCGCACCGAGGACAGCATCGCCTATGCGGAAATGGCCAGGCGGATCGGTGCGGACGCGATCCTTGTGGCAACGCCGCCCTATTCGGTGCCGACGGGCCGCGAGATCGCATTGCATGCGCTGGCCATCGATCGCGCGGTCGATATGCCGGTGATGCTGTATAACTATCCCGGCCGGATGGGCGTGAACATGGACGAGGAAACGCTCGACCGGCTTGGCCGTTCCCCCAATTTCTGCGGGATCAAGGAAAGCAGCGGGGATATCAACCGGCTGCACCTGATCGCGCGGGACTATCCCCATCTGGGCCTGCTGTGCGGGATGGACGACCAGGCGCTGGAATTCTTTGCCTGGGGCGCGCGCGGCTGGGTCTGCGCAGGCTCGAATTTCGCGCCCGAGGCGCATGTCGCGCTGTACCAGGCCTGCGTGGTTGAGGGCGATTTTACCAAGGGCCGCGCGATCATGTCCGCAATGATGCCGCTGATGCGCGTGCTGGAGCAGGGCGGCAAGTTCATCCAGTGCATCAAGCACGGGCTGACAATGCGCGGCATCGACGCCGGCCCGCCGCGCAAGCCCCTTCATCCGCTGAACAAGGATGACAAGCGCGCGCTGGAAGAGGTGATCCGCACCATGAATACGGCCGTGGCCGCCATTACGGAGACAGGCAAATGAGTGATCTTCTGACCCGCGAGGAATATGCCGCCATCGCCGCCGATCTGGACCTGCCCGCCGCGCCCTACGTGGACGGCAAGTTCCGCAAGGGCAACGGGCCGGTGATGGAAACGATCAACCCCGCCACGGGCAAGGTTCTGACCAGGATCAGCACGGCCAACCATACGGACGTGGATTTTGCCGTTGCCAAGGCCCGCGAGGCGTTCGAGCGGGGCGAGTGGGCCCGCCTGCATCCGTCCGAGCGCAAGGATGTGCTGATCCGGATGTGCAAGCTGATCACCCGCAGGCGGCGGGAATTCGCGGTGATGGAAAGCCTCGACAGCGGCAAGCCCATCCGAGATTGCGAGCTGATCGACATCCCTGAAACCCTCCACACGATCAAGTGGCACGCCGAGTTGGTCGACAAGATCTATGACCAGGTCGGCCCATCGGGCGACGATGCCATGTCGATGATCGTGCGCGAACCTATCGGTGTCGTGGCCTGCGTGCTGCCGTGGAACTTTCCGCTGCTGATGATGGCGTGGAAGATCGGCCCGGCGCTGGCTGCAGGGAATTCGGTGATCGTCAAGCCCGCCGAGCAGACC
>JANSYB010000700.1 GCA_024742655.1 Paracoccaceae bacterium
CACGTCCCATGTCACGCGGCTGCCGTCGCGGATGAACAGCGTGTCGCCGGGGCCAAGCGCGACCGTTGCGCCCGTATGATGATCGGTGATCCGGCAGTGCCCCTTCAGAACCGTCATCAACTCGTCGCCCTGCTCGGTACATTCGAAAACACCCGGCGTGCAGCGCCAGATGCCCGTGCGCGTGACATGCCCCGGCCCGCCCGCATCCAGACGTCCCGAGGCGCAAGGCGCGCCATCACGGATGACGTAATCGCTGGCGGGATTGTCAAAGGGCCAATACTCCAGCATCCCCACGTCATCGCCCGGTCCATACCTGATCATCTGCACCTCCCAACCCTGAGGACCACAACCTACTCCACCGTCACAAGCCCGGCAAACCGGTCCCGCACAACGTCACGGATAACACCCACGATCCCGGCCACGGCCTCGCTGCGGGGTGATCCGGCCCGCCACGCGAGGCCAACGGACCGGCTGAACCGGTCCCGGCGAAATTCGAGAATCGCCACATCTCCGTCCTCGCCGGGCACCTCGGAGCGCACGTAAAGCGCCGGCAGGAAACTGACCCCCATGTCCAGGGCCGTCATCTGGCGCAGTGCATCCAGACTGGTGCCTTCATAATCCTGGCGCAGCGTGGCACCCAACTCGTTGCACAGGGCCTCAATCTGGCCGTGCAGCAGGTAGGCCGATGACAGGGCCAGTATATCCTGTCCCGCCAGGTCAGCATCGCGCGCGGCCTTGTGCGAGGCCAGCGGGTGATCCTGCGCGACCGCCAGCTTGAGCGGTTCGCGGAACAGTCGCTCGACCTCGACACCTTCGGAGGTCACCGGCAGCTGGGTCAGGATCAGGTCGTGCCGGCCCTCCTTCAGTTCCTCCTGCAGGATGCGGGGTGTCGCATCCCGCACGATCACCTTGAGCGACGGATAGGAGCGGCGCAGCCGCCGCATCACATAGGGCAGGAAATAGGGGCCGATCGTCGGGGTGGAGCCCAGCCGGATCGTGCCACTCACGCCGTCGCGCGCCTCGTGGGCCTGCGCGCGCAGCGCGGCCACCTCGTCCAGAACCCGGCGTGCCTGGGCCAGGGTCTGTCGTCCGCCGGGGGTCAAGACTGCGCCGCGCTGGCCTCGCTCAACAAGTCGCAGGCCAAGCGCCGTCTCAAGCCCGACGATCTGTTGACTGAGCGAGGGCTGACTGACCCCGACTTGCGTGGCCGCCTTGCGGTAATTGCGGGCCTCGGCCAAGGCCACGAAATAGCGAAGTTGCCGCAAGGTCGGATCATCGGTCACGGGTCAAATCCTTTGCTTCGAACGCTTCCGATTCAGATAGGTATTTCCTATCGAATTAGTAGGCAAAATAGGATTTATATTGCCCACTCACTTCCCATATCAGGTGGGCCGGACGGGATCCGGTGTGCAACACAGGAGATCGAGCATGCCCAATCGTTCCATTTCGCCCAATTCCCTGATCGCCCGCATCACCACGCTGCGCCGGCGTCACCGCGACATCAGCCGCCGCATCGAATCAGAAGAACTGCGCCCCCTGCCCGACCCCACACATATCAAGCAACTCAAGCAGGAACGCCTTGGCCTCAAGGATGCGATCCGCATGACGAAATCGATGCTGATGCGTGCAGGCGTGCATCCGCCCTACACGACCCAGCCCGGCCGGAACGAGGTCTCACCATGATGTTCCTGC
>JANSYB010000643.1 GCA_024742655.1 Paracoccaceae bacterium
TCGTCATAGCGCACGTCGCGCACCACGTTGTTGAACCGGATCCAGTCGCGCACGCCGGCCTTGTTCACCCGGCCTTCGATATAGTCGAACAGAACCGCACGGGGCGGGTAGCTGGCGATTTCCTTGCCGAAATGTTCATCGAACGTGTAATCGGCGAATTCCAGACCCTCCTTGGGGCCGTTCGACCAAAGGTAGCGGTACATGGAACCGTGGCACGGCTCGCCGTTTTCGTCGACGCCGGTGCGCCAAGTATATTTCCAAAGCCCGCCCCAGTCGTCCTGCTTTTCGTAGCAGACGATCTCGGGAATTTCCTCGCCCTTCTGCTTGGCCGACTGAAAGGCCCGCAACTGGGCCAGCCCGGATGGTCCCGCGCCGATGATTGCAACTCTTTTCTTGGACATCTGTTCTTGTCTCCCTGGATTGGTATGAACCAATATTTGACTTTGGTTCTTTTGGTCCCTTTTAATAAGCCAAAGACTGAACCAATATGTCAACTCCTAACATGACACGCTGCCCGTCGGGCATCACAGAGCCACAGGATCGCCGCCGAAATCATGGAAACATCAAGCTTTGCCCAAAGATTGGCCGTCTCCGGGGCCATGCCGCGCCTGTCGGTCGGCATGGGGCATTCGGTCGATATCGGCTTTCTGGCGCCGCTGTCGGGCCAGGCCGAATCCTGGGGCCTGCCCGGGTTGCATGGCTGCCGCATCTGGGAACGCTGGTTGAACCGGGCCGGTGGCTTGCTGATCGGGGGGCGGCGCTATCCGATCACGATCCACGCCTATGATTGCGCGGCCTCGCCCGTCGCCGCGCGCGAGGGGGCGATTCAGCTGGTCCAGCAGCACGATATCAAGCTGATGATGATGCTGGGCGGCGATACCTATGCCGGCGTGGCCGACTACCTGATGGATCGGCGCATCCTGACCTCGACCCTGCTGCCCTCGGACCTGTCGCCCGACAGCCCCTACCTGATCGCACCCTCCGAGGTGCACCCGGTTTACGTGGTCACCGGGGTGGAGTGGCTGGCGCGCACCCGGCCGGGGTTGAAGACCGTGGCGCTGTGCGCGCAGCGCGACGGCATGGGCCTGCCGTCGCTGGCCACGTACCGCGCGGCGTTCAAGGCCGCGGGCATCGAGATCGTCAAGGAAATCCAGTACCCGGCCGAGGGCGGCGACGCGGCCCGGATCGTGCAGCCGATGCTGGAGGCAAATCCGGATATCCTGTGCTGGTGCACGAGTTACACACCCATGGTGCACGTGATGACCGAATATGCCCATGCGCAGGGCTACAAGGGGCAGATCCTGTCCTGCACCTTCGACCATTACGAGGTGCTGGTGGACAGGCTGGGCCGGGATTTCATGGAGGGCGTGACCTTCCAGTTTCCCGATTTCGACGACCCGGCGCTGCGCGAAAAGGCCTTTTTCTTCAACCAGCCCAACGTATTCTATGAGCAATACAACAGCCTTTATCCCGGCAGCTGGACGGCGGTCAGCTGGGAATACGCCGCGATCCTCGACATCTGGCACGCGGCGGTGGAAAAGGCGGGCACGGTCAACCCGGTCTCGGTTCTGGCGGCGATGAAACAGCTGGGTCACGTGACCCACGCTTTCGGTCCGGCCGAATGGTGGGGGGCGGATCTCTTTGGAACGGACAATGCGCTGGTGGGCGACTGGCCGGTGGTCACGATCCGCGATGGCAAGGCGCGCATCGCCGAGTTCGGATCGGTGCCCGACTGGTTGCGCCGGCACAGCGATGCATTGCGCAGCGAGATGCAGGATCTCGGCCAGATGTGGGATCAGCGCCTCGGCGCGGCCGGGCAGGGCCCGGAACTGGCCGCACGGTCGGTTGAGGCATAGGCGTGTGCAACCCGTGTGGCGTGGCTTTGCCACACAGTTTGTGTTTGCGTTCGGGCCACGCAGGCCTTGGGGGCTATGCCCGTCGCCATTGTCTCTCGGACCAATGGCGCGACAATGACGACCCCCCGAGGTATTTCAGGCCAGATGAAGA
>JANSYB010000554.1 GCA_024742655.1 Paracoccaceae bacterium
ACGTAGAGATGCAGCAGGCCGGGATGATGCATGGCTGACGGATCGCCCTCCAGCGCCTCTTCCAGGACCGTTTGCGCCTCGACCGTCCGCGCCCCCGCGGCGGGCTGGCCACTGGGCAAATCCCACATTTTCCAGGGCGTCAGGTTCAGAAGCGCCTCGGCAAAGACCGTGCGCACCTCGTGGCTTTCGGGGTGGGCGGCAAACGCGTCGCGCATGGCATCCGCGAAATCGGCGTCCCACGCTTTCATCGCCTCGGGATCCAGAGGGTCCGGCTGAGCGTGGCGCGCGGGCAGCGCCCGGATCAGGGCGGCCTCCCATCCCGTCACGCCATCGATCAGATCAAGCGCTTTGCGCGCATGATCATACCCGGCCCGCGCGGCTGCCGCACGGCCGGCATCGTCGAACAGGTCCCATGGCATGTTGTAATTTGGCCCCGCCGCGTATCCTGCCCCCCAATGGGCCATGGCGCAGTTCGGATCGGCGTCGATCGCGCGTTCGAAACACGTGACGGCCTCTTCGTGGTTATAGCCGTAGGTCCATAAAAGCCCCCGGTCGAACCATGTCTGCGCCTCGGTCGACTGCGTTGTAACGGGAAAGCTGTGCCCGCCCAGATCGAAATACGTGTCCATGGCATCCCCCTGCCGGCCCCGTTCGGAGCATTCGAAATTTCTTGAGAAAGTAAAATAGACTCGCCTACAACAAACGCCTTCAGCTTATCAAAACGGCAGCGTCTTGTCAGGCAACCGCCCGTTGAAACTTGCCGGCTGTCTGCTCTTGCTGCTGGGGCGCTCTTGGCCCATATGCAGCACATGACGCATTCAACCGAGCCCCAAGCCCTGACACTACGCAGCCGAGCTGACGCCTTGATCAGCCGCCCGGCGGTGCAGAATTTCATCCTCGCGGTGATCCTTTTCAATGCGATCATCCTCGGGTTGGAAACGTCGCAGACGATCATGGGTTCGGCGGGCCCGCTTATTCTGCTGCTTGATACAATCTGCCTGTCCATCTTCGTGATCGAGATCGCCCTGAAGCTTTTCGCACGTGGTCCGGCCTTTTTCCGAAACGGCTGGAACATCTTTGATTTCGTGATCGTCGGTATCTCGCTCGTTCCGACGGCACAGGGCCTGTCGGTGCTGCGGGCGTTGCGGATCCTGCGCCTGTTGCGGGTGTTGTCGGTCACCCCGTCCCTGCGCCGCGTCGTCGAAGGGCTGATGAGTGCGCTGCCCGGTATGGGCTCGGTTTTCTTGCTGATGGGGATCATTTTCTATATCGGCGCGGTCATGGCGACCAAGCTGTTCGGTGCGTCGTTCCCCGAATGGTTCGGCACGATCGGGCGTTCGGGATACTCGCTCTTTCAGATCATGACGCTGGAATCGTGGTCCATGGGCATCGTACGCCCCGTGATGGAGGTATATCCCTACGCCTGGGCCTTTTTCGTGCCGTTCATTCTTGTGACCACCTTCGCGGTCGTGAACCTTGTCGTTGGTCTGATCGTGAATTCGATGCAGGACGCCCATAACGTCGAGGCCGAGGAAAAGACCGACACCTACCGCGACGAGGTTCTGACCCGACTGACAGCCATCGAAGATGCCTTGAAGGAGCGCAAGGACTAGACGCGTGCCTCAGGCCTCGGCCTCGCGCGTCAATTCCGTCATACGCATCACCCGCCGCGCCAGAGAGCGTGCGGCCGCCTTGTGAAAATCCAGAGTGGCCGCGGTCGGCGCCGTTTCCATCCGTGACATGTCCACGCGAACGACTTGGCTGGGGACATCGGCGACCACCCAGGCCGTGCGTGCAACCCCGGCATAATAGGCAATCTCGCCGATCATGGCGCATGGCCTGAATTCGGCGACGCGCAGACGCTGCCCCCCTGCAATCTCGATCTCGGCCCGCAGCGCGCCGGTGACAAGAACATAAAACTCGTCCGACACGTCGCCACGGGTCAAAAGGGCCTCGCCTTGGGCCACGTTTATCCGTTGGATGGTCTCGGGCTGGTCCGCATAGTCGGCTTCCAGCCGTGCGATGATCTGCATGAGTTGTGAGCTTTGCACATTGCCGTCCGGCATTTCGTTCTCCACCAGAAGGTCCTCGACCTGCTGCATCGCGGTATCGGCGTTTTGCGCGAAGATGCCGGTATTTTCCGGTGGATTGTTCTGCAGGTACTGGGTGCGCACATCGTCTGACATTCCGGCCAGGATAACCTTGACCTGGGCTGCGCGCGCTTTTGTCAAAACCTCAATCAGCGAGACGGCGGCCGAGGCGTCGATACCGCTGACGCGCCTGAAATCAATGATCAGATGGTGCAGGGCCGCATCACTTTCGATTTCGCCTTTCAGCAGCTTGGCAAAGCGATCGGCCGTTCCGAAAAACAGGTGCCCCGAAAGTTCGAGAATGACACAATGCTCTCCGGCCCTGGCCAGCAGGGCCAGC
>JANSYB010000211.1 GCA_024742655.1 Paracoccaceae bacterium
CCGCATGTTTCGCCGCGCGTTCCGCGCGGCGACCGGCTGGGGGCTTTGCCCCCAGACCCCCAGGATATTTTCAGCCAGAAGAAGGAGAGCGGGTTTTGTTGCGGGCCGTCACAAAATCTTTGCTTCCGAAGACGCCGGTTTTGATGTAATTATTTCGGGAAATCTGAAAACCACATTCAGGAAATCCGAAGCATGACCCTCGCCCCCAATGTTTACGACGCCGAACCCATCCCGGAAGCCGCGCGCGCCGAGATCGACCGGATGCTGCAATCGGGAGACCTGTTCCGCTACACGGCCCCCGAGAACGCGCCCGTGACCCTGCTGGAACGCGAGTTCGCAGAGGTGATGGGCAGCAGATACGCGCTGGCGGCCTCGTCCTGTTCGGCGGTGCTGTTCCTGTCGCTCAAGGCGCTTGGGCTGAAATCGGGCGCCCGGGTGCTGATCCCGGCCTTCACCTTTGCCGCCGTACCCTCGTCGGTCGTGCATGCCGATTGTGTGCCGGTCCTGTGCGAGGTGGGCGAGAATTACCGCATCGACATCGACGATTTCGCCACCCGGCTGGAGGACCGGATCGACGCCGTGATCGTCAGCCACATGCGCGGGCACACCTCGGACATGGACGCGATCATGGCGCTGTGCGCGGCGCGTGGCATCCCGGTGATCGAGGACGCGGCGCATTCGCTTGGCACCACCTGGGCCGGACGAAAAATCGGCACGATCGGGCGCGTGGGCTGTTTCAGCTTCCAGTCCTACAAGCTGGTCAATGCGGGAGAAGGCGGGATCATGATCACCGACGATCCCGATCTCGTGGCGCGCGCCGTCATCATGTCTGGCGCCTATGAGCACAACTGGGCCAAGCACATGACGGAAGACGACGCCGCGCTGAAGGCCGCGTTTGCACACTGGCAGAACAAGCTGCCGCTCTACAATCTGCGCATGGGCAATCTGAGCGCCGCGATCATCCGCCCGCAACTGGGCGAGGTTGCACGCCGGGTGCGCGACGGGCGCGCGAACCATGATTATGTCGCGGCACGGCTCAATACCTCGCCCTGGCTGCAGGTTCCCAACAAGCTGCCCCGCGAAGAGCGGGCACCGGATTCCATCCAGTTCAACCTCGTTGGCCTGAGCGATGATGACACGAATGCCTTTGCCGAGGCGGCCGCTGCGCGCGGTATCAAGGTGCAGGTGTTCGGGATGTCCACCGACAACGCGCGCGCCTTCTGGAACTGGGGCTTCCTGCCCGAGGCGCCGGGCGATCTGCCACGGACGCGCGCGATGTTGATGCGGGCCTGTGATGTGCGCCTGCCCGCCCGGCTGACACGCGACGAGTTGGATTTCGTGGCCGAGGCCCTGACGCGCGCTGCAGGCGACGTAATGGGCGAGGCACGCGCCTACGGGACTTGACCCGGCGCAGCCATCACGCCTTGATGGGCGCATGGATCACGACTTTTCCAAGGGGGCCGCATGGATCCGGGGCGAGATCGTCCCGATTGCGCAGGCCACGATCGGTGTCACAGACTGGGGGCTGACCCATTCGGATGTCGCCTATGACGTCGTGCCCGTCTGGGAGGGCGCGTTTTTCCGGCTGGGCGATTATCTGGAGCGGTTCGAGGCCTCGATGGCGGCCGGCCGGATGCAGGTGGGGATGGGGCGCGCCGAGATCGAGACGGCGCTGCATGATATGGTGGCGACCTCGGGGTTGCGCGCGGCTTATGTGGCGATGGTCGCGGCGCGCGGTACGCCCATCATCCCCGGCAGTCGCGACCCGCGCGACTGCGCCAACCATTTCTATGCCTGGTGTGTGCCTTACGTGCATGTGGTGAAGCCCGAGGTGGCCGAGGCCGGCGCGCATGTCTGGCTGTCCGAGGATGTGCGACGCATCCCCGATGACAGTGTCAACCCGCGTGCCAAGAACTATCACTGGGGCGATTTCACCCAAGGCCTGTTCGAGGCAAAGGACCGCGGGTTTGAGACCGTCGTGCTGCCCGATCACGCGGGCAATGTGACCGAGGGGCCGGGCTTCAACATCTTCGCGCTGAAGGGCGGCATGGTGATCACCCCGGATCGCGGCGTGCTGCACGGGATCACGCGGCGCACGGTGCTGGAACTGGCCCGCGCAGAGGGGCTGGATACCTGCGAACGCGCCCTGCCCGTCACCGAGTTGATGGAGGCGGACGAGGTGTTCCTGTCGAGTTCGGGCGGCGGCGTCATCCCGGTGTCCCGGGTGGGCGAGCGGCGGTTTTCCAATGGCGCGGCGGGGCCCGTCGCCCTGCGGCTGCGGGCGGCCTATTTCGCGGCACTGCAAGACCCCGTCCGGCGGACCGAGATCGACTACAGCTGACGCGCGCCGGAAAATGCACATTTTCCGGCCCATTTTCTGCGCAGAAAATGGGGCACCCGGGCTCGGATCGACGGCACAATTGTCCGGGTCACAGCACCGTCAGCTTGTCGTGCAGGAACGGGTAGGCCGCGATGGCCGGCACCACGACGGTTTCGCGCAGGATCGGGCGCAGGGTGTCGGCGACACGGGCGGGCATGTCCTGCAGGATCCCCTTGCGCGCCGTCAGGCTGATGGTGCGGCTCAGCGGCTCGAAGGGCAGTTCCATCACGTCGATCTGGTCGGCAAAGCGCCGCGCACGCATCAGCGCCAGCGGCGGCAGGATGGTCCAGCCCGTCCCCTGCCCGACCAGCGCAAGGATCGCGTGATAGCTGTCGAGCTCGAACCGGTGCGGCAGGGTCAGGTTCTCGCGCGCCAGATGCGCGTTGATCAGCCGCCCCATGTAATGGCGCTGCGTATACTGGATCAGCGGCAGGCGCTTGAGTTGCCGCAGCCGGTCGCGGTCGGGCCGGATGGCACCCCTGGGTGCGGCCGCCACGAAGCCTTCGCGCAAGAGCGGATGCACCTCCGCCCAGTCGTCGCCGGCATTGAGTTCGGAGGCGACGATCACGTCGAGGGCGCGGGAATCCAGCAGGTCATAAAGGTAATGACTTGCCCCGGTTTCCAACAGGAACTGGCTGGCCTTGAGCTCCTGCGCCATATGGGTCAGCAGCCGGGGTGTCACGTCCGCCTCGAAATCCTCGATCATGCCAAGCCGGAACCGGGTCAGGCGCGACAGGTCAGACATGGCCAGTTCGGCGCGCGCCTGTGCGGCCTCGTTCAGGATCACCTGCGCACGGCGCTTGAGAATCTCCCCAGCCGGGGTCAGGCGGACGGGGCGCGCGTTACGCTGCAGGAGCGTGGCGCCGACGGCCCCTTCTAGATTGGTGAGTTGCTGGCTGACGGCCGAGGGGCTGGCCCCCAGACGCTTGGCCGCCGCCGAGATCGACCGCTCGTCGGCCGTCGCCATGAAAACCTCGATACCCCACAGCGTGATGCGGCCCGGACTGTCGACCATCGGGTTCTACTTGGAAATCTTGGACAGCTTGTCCTGCAACTCGGCCAGCTGTTTCTTTATGTCGTCGAGGTTCTCGCCGTCCTGCTCGTCCGATGCATCGGACGACGCGGCCGTATCCGCGTCTCCGGTGGTCCCCGACAACCCGCCGGTCATCGCCTTGACGAAGGCTTCCTGCTGGGCGCGCATCGCGTCCAGCCCGGGCATCTGTGCCAGTGGATTGGCCTTGGCCATGTTCTCCATCATCTGGCTCTGGCCCTTCTGGAGCATTTCGAAACTCGCCGCGAGAAACTCGGGCACCATGGAGGTGGCCTGCGTGGTATAGCTGCGCACCAGGTCGGTCAGGACATTGATGGGCAACACGTTTTCCCCGCGGCTTTCATGCTCGGCGATGATTTGCAACAGGTATTGCCGCGTCAGGTCATCGCCGGATTTCAGGTCGATGATCTGAACTTCCCGGCCATCGCGGATGAACTCGGAGATATCCTCCAGCGTGACGTAATCGGAGGTTTCGGTGTTGTACAGACGGCGGCTTGCATACCGTTTGATCAGAAGTGGTTTGTCGGTATCGGCCACGGCCAGTCCTCCCCAAAGATGCGCGCTGCATTGCAGCTTATGCTACTGCAGCACAAAATGAAAGAGCGAGCCGCGCGGGCTCGCTCTTGTACAGATCGGACACTGCAGGGAGGAGCAGGTCCGATACCGTTCCGGGCCTTACTTGGCTGCGGACGAGGCCTTCTTGGCAGCCGTGGTCACCTCGTCAGTGGCCTTCTTGACGGCTTTGGCGGTCTCTTCCTGCATGTCCTTGCCGGCAGCCATCAGCAGCTCGACCGTGTCCATCTGGATTTTCTTGGCGACTTCGGCGAAGGCGGCCATGTTCTCGGCGGCCACTTCGGCGTTGGCCGACGCGAAATCGGTCATCGCTTTGGCATAGTCGGCCGGCTCGGCCTTGGCTTTGGTGACTTCGGTCATCTTGGCCAGCGTTTCCTTGGTCCACTTGCTGGAAATCTCGGCCGACTTCTCAGCCGCTTCCAGGGCGAGGCCCGACAGTTTTTCGTTCAGCGCGGCCTGGTTCTTGATCGCGTCTTCCATTGCCTTTGTGTCAACCGGGAATGCGCCCATGACGTCTTTCATCATGGCGTTGAAATCTTGTGCTTTTGCCATTGTCTTGGCTCCTTAAATCTTTTGCATCCGCGGGCCAGTCCCGCCTCTCTGCATCTGCATAATATATACATGCCGCACTGCAGCATTTCAAGTATTTTTCTGCACTGCAGCAAAAATTTCACAAACCTATGGTTTGCCTTTTAATTCAGATGGTTGCCTTCTTGCGAACGTATGTTCCGGGCGCCGGGGCAAGGGTCGGATGCTCCGAATCGCCGGGCTCACGGGCCGGAATCTTGCGGCCCGACCTCTTGCGCAGCCACTTTTCCCAGGCCGGCCACCAGGAGCCTTCATGCTCGGTTGCGCCGGCCAGCCATGCCTCCGCCGTGGGCGGCAGATCGGCATTTTCATAGTAGCCGTATTTCTTCTTGCTGGGCGGATTGACAATGCCGGCGATATGACCCGATTCCGACACGATGAAGGTCCGGTCGGTCGAGCCGGTCTGCAGAAAACCGGTATAGCAGTCTTTCCACGCAGCGATGTGGTCGGTCTCGCAGGTGACGGCCATGATCGGCACGGTCACGTCGCGGATATGTAGCCGCTCACCGCAGATCTCGATCCCGTCGGAGACAAAGGCGTTGGCCTGGCAAAGCTCGCGCAGGTATTGCGTGGTCATCCGGCCGGGCAGCCCCGCACCGTCACCGTTCCAGAACAGCAGGTCGAAGGCCGGGGGCGTTTCGCCCATCATGTAGGTTCGGATCGCGGGAGTATAAATCAGGTCGTTCGAGCGCAGGAAAGACATCGTGCGCGACATGATGAAAGAGCGC
>JANSYB010000612.1 GCA_024742655.1 Paracoccaceae bacterium
ACGCGCGTGGTCGATGCCCTGTCGGGCGAGACGATCCGCGATTTCTCGCTCGACCGGCGCCCGATCCTGTCGATGGCCCATCACGCGCCGACCGCGCAACTCGCCGTGGGGGACGGGCATGGCTACATCATGATGATCGACACGGCCGACTGGCGCATCACGCGGGATTTCCGCGCCATGCGCAACGGGCCGGTCTGGGCACTGGATTTCTCGCCCGATGGCACGCGCATCTATGCCGGCGGCATCGAGGATGTGGCCTTTGCCTGGCCGGTGGCCTTTCTCGATGCGTTCGAACCGGCAGGCGGCGAACAGCGGTCTTTCCTGCGTGACCCCGCCGAGATGCCCAATGGCGAAAGGCAATTCATGCGCAAATGCTCGATCTGTCACGCGCTGACCCCGCCGCCCTCGCGCAAGGCGGGGCCGACTTTGCACGCGCTTTTTGGCCGCCGGGCGGGCACCTTGCCGGGCTATACCTATTCTGAGACTCTGACAGGGTCCGACATCATCTGGTCGGATGACACGATCGATGCCCTGTTCGATATCGGACCGGATCATTATATTCCGGGTTCCAAGATGCCGATGCAACGCATCACGGGGGCGCAAGACCGCAGGGATCTGATCGATTTCCTGCGACAGGCCTCATCAACCGGGGAGACTGAACAATGAAAACGATGCTTCTGGCCTTTGCCGCGACCGCGGTGATCACCGTGGGGGCGTGGTTCGCTCTGGGAGAGGTGGGGTTTTCCAGCGACGAACGCTCGGCCGGGGATGCCGTGCGGCTGGATGACAGCTGATCATGAACGCGCCGTCCGCCAAGTCACCGACGACAGAGGACCGCGGGAAGACGCCTGACGACTATGGCGAACACCTGCAACTGGCCTCGGTTCTCGTGATCGACGACGAGCCGGGCATGCGCAATTTCCTGACCAAGATCCTCGAGCCGCGCGTGAAGCGCGTGGAGCAGGCCCGTTCGACCGAACAGGCGGCAGGAATTCTCGATCAGGCACATTTCGACCTGGTGATCATCGACAACATCATGCCGCAGAAAACCGGGCTGGAATGGCTGGAGGAACAGCGCCGGGTCGGTCTTTTCGCCGATGCGATCATGATCACGGCCTATGCCGATCTGGATACCGCGATCCAGGCCTTGCGCATCGGCGTGGCGGATTTCGTCCTGAAACCGTTTCGCGCCAACCAGATCCTGAACGCGGTGGCCCGTGCCCTTGACCGCAAGTACCTGCGGCGCGAAAACTACCTGCTGAAACATGAACTGAGCGAAGGCGGAAATGCGGCGCGCGGCCGCCTTCTGGGAAATTCCCCAGCGATCCAGGGCGTGCGCGATATGCTGGCCAAGGTCGCGCCGATGCCGACGCCGGTTCTGTTCACCGGGGCCAGCGGGACGGGCAAGGAGATCGCCGCCCGCACGCTGCACGGGTTGTCGGACCGGGCGGGCAAGCCGTTCGTTGCGGTGAACTGTGCGGCCATTTCGCCCGACCGCATCGCCGAAGAGCTGTTCGGCGTGGTCGAGGGCGGTGCTCGGCGTCAGGATGGCCTGTTTCTGCATGCCGACGGGGGCACGCTGTTCCTCGACGAGGTGGCGCAGCTGCCTGAACAGGTGCAGGCCGCCTTGCTGCGCGTTATCGAGGATCACCGGATCCGGCCAGTGGGGGCGGAACGAGAAATCCCGCTGAACCTGCGGTTCCTCTTTGCCACCAACGCCGATCTCATGGCCGACGTCGAGGCGGGACGATTCCGGGCAGACCTGTTCCACCGGATCAACGTGGTGACGATCCAGATGCCCGACCTCAGCGAACGGCGCGAGGATATCGTCGAGCTGGCGGCGCTCTTCATGAGCGAGCTGTCGCGCACGCTTGGCCTGCCGGCGCTGGATCTGGACGAGCAGACATTGCTGCGGCTCAGCCGGTATGGCTGGCCGGGCAACGTACGCGAATTGCGCAACCTGATCGAACGCTCGGTCATTCTGGGTGCCTTCCCGGAGGATTTCGCGGGTATGGGCCACGTGACCGGACCGGCGGCGATCGAAACGCTCGAACTGGTCGAACAGCGCCATATCCTGGGCGTGCTGGACGCCTGCGATGGCAACCGGGCCGAGGCCGCCCGGCGGCTG
>JANSYB010000443.1 GCA_024742655.1 Paracoccaceae bacterium
ATGTAAAGGAAGGGGTGCAGGAAAACGAAGACCAGCGCGGCGCGGGCCAGCAACTGATGCGCGCGCATGACCACGTCGCTGCCCACCCGCGCGGTCACCGTCCGGAACCGGCCGAGGAGCAGGAATTCAACCAGCAGCATCGCGAGGGCCACCATTCCCAGCCCGGTGGCCAGCTCGTCCCACAAGGTGCGCGGCGCAAGCCCCTGCGCCCAGGCCAGCCCGAGCGGCAGCAGGGCGACCAGAAGGTAGAGGAGAATCAGTAATCCGGCGGGCATGCGGCCTCCGTCAATCGCGCCCTTCACATATCGACATGGTTTGACAGGGATGTGAAGAGGCCCTTGGCCTTGACCCCCGCACATGAAAGACGCACTAATCGCGCGAAAATCACGTGTGGGGTCTGATCGTGGCAGCAACACCGGCGCCTTTCGCGCCTTTCGAGTGGATGATCGCGTGGCGCTACCTGCGGGCCAAGCGGGCCGAGGGCGGCGTGTCCGTCATGACATGGATCAGCCTGATCGGGATCACGCTGGCGGTTTTTGCGCTGATTGCCACGCTGTCGGTGCGCTCGGGCTTTCGGGCGGAGTTCGTCGATACGATCCTCGGGGCCAATGCCCATGTGACCGTCTACAATGTCGGCGAGGTGGACGCGGCGACCGGCCGGATCGATCGCACGATCCGCGACTACGAGACGATGGCCGAGGCCGTGCGCGGGGTCGAGGGCGTCACCCGCGTGGCGCCCCTGGTCAAGGGGCAGGTGATGGCCAATTCTCGCGAGCGCAACGCCGGCGTTGTGGTCTTCGGCATCGCGCCCGGTGATCTGGCGACCCTGCCGCGCATCGCCGATCCCGAAACCGCCCGCGGCGATATCGGTGAATTCGAGCGCGGCATCGCCATCGGCTCCGGCGTGGCGCGCGAGCTGGGCCTTGGCGTGGGTGACAAGATCAGGCTGATCAATCCCAACGGGGTCAAGACCGCCTTTGGCACATCCCCGCGGATCAACGCCTATGACGTGGTCTATATCTTTTCCGCCGGTCGTTACGACATCGACCGGGTGCGCGTTTACCTGCCGCTGGCAGAGGCGCAAAGCTTCTTCAACCGCGAGGGCGTGGCCGATGAGCTGGAGGTGATGGTCACCGATCCTGAAAAGGTCGATGACATGGCGGTGGCGCTGCTGCGGGCCGCCGGCGACCGGGCGCAGGTCTGGACATGGCGCGATTCCAGCGGCGGGTTCCTGCGCGCGCTCGAGGTCGAGGACAACGTGATGTTCATCATCCTGTCGATCCTCGTGCTGATCGCGGCGATGAACATCACGTCCGGCCTGATCATGCTGGTCAAGAACAAGGGCCGCGATATCGGCATCCTGCGCACCATGGGCCTGACCGAGGGCTCGGTTCTGCGGGTCTTCTTCATCTGCGGTGCCTTCACGGGCATCATCGGTACGGTCTTCGGTGTGCTCTTCGGTTGCCTGTTCGCGATCTATATCGACCCGGTTTTCAGCTTCGTGAACTACGTGATGGGCGGGGGTGTCTGGGATCCGTCGATCCGGGGTATCTACCAGTTGCCCGCACGGCTGGAGCTGGCCGACGTGCTGTCGGCGGTGGGCCTGTCGCTGGGTCTGAGTTTCGTCGTCACGATCTTTCCGGCGCGGCGCGCGGCGCGGATGAACCCGGTGGAGGCGCTGCGCTATGAGTGACGCGATGCTGCGCCTGTCCGGCATTTCCAAGACCTACAACCGCGGCAAGACGAACGAGGTGCGCGTGCTGGATGGTGCCGATCTGACCATCGCGGCGGGCGAGATGGTGGCCCTCGTGGCGCCGTCGGGGGCCGGCAAATCCACGCTGCTGCACATCGCCGGGCTGCTGGACACGCCCGATACGGGCGCGGTGGAAATCAACGGCGAGGACATGACCGGCCTGTCGGATCGCCGCCGCACCATCGCCCGGCGGCAGGAGGTCGGTTTCGTCTACCAGTTCCATCACCTGCTGCCCGAGTTCACAGCGGCCGAGAACATCGTGCTGCCACAACTGGCCAATGGCGTTGCCCGTGCCACGGCCACGGCCCGCGCGCAGGACCTGCTGACGCGCGTCGGCGTGGGCGAGCGCGCCGGTCACCGACCTTCGGCCATGTCGGGGGGCGAACAGCAGCGGGTGGCCTTCTGCCGGGCGCTGGCCAACGAACCCCGGCTGCTGCTGGCCGATGAGCCCACGGGCAACCTTGACCCGGCCACGTCCGACCGGGTGTTCGAGGCGCTGGTGTCGCTGGTGCGCGATACCGGGCTGGCGGCGCTGATTGCCACCCATAACCTTGATCTTGCCGCGCGGATGGACCGCGTGGTGCGCCTGGACGCGGGCAAGGTCGTGCCGGCCTGAATTTGCGGCCCTGCTGAAGCCGGCTTCAGCAGGATTGAATTGACCCACCCGCGCCCGTCCCCGATGCTGGCGCGACCGCAGGCACAGGGGGACGGCATGACGCAAGTGGCACTCAGCGAGATCGAACAGACGGCGAAAACCGCGATGGAGCGCCACGGCGCCGCACCCTGGATCGCGGCGGAGGTGGCCCGCGCGGTGGCGGCGGCCGAAAGCGTGGGCAACCGGATTTGCGGGCTCTACTACCTTGAAAGCTATTGCAAACAGCTGACCACCGGCCGGGTGAAGGGCGACGTGGAGCCCGAGGTCACCCGCCCGCGTCCCGGCGCGGTGATGGTGGATGCGAAATTCGGCTTTGCCCAGCCCGCCTTTGCCCGTGGCCTGCCCGAGGCCGTGGCTGCGGCGAAAGAGTGTGGCGTGGCCAGCCTGGCCATCTGTCATGCGCATACCTGCACCAGCCTTGGTTTTTTCACCGAACAGATCGCGCGTGCGGGCCTGATCGGGCTGGGCCTGACCAATGCCTCGCCCATCGTGGCACCGCCGGGGGGCAAGACCCGCGTGATCGGCACCAACCCGATTTCCTTTGCCGCGCCGGACGGGCAGGGCGGGGTGGCGATGCTGTTCGACCAATCCACCACCACCGTGGCGCTGGGCAAGATCACCATGGCCAAGGCCGCCGGCGAGGCCATCCCCGAAGGCTGGGCCGTGGATGCCGACGGCAATCCCACGACCGACCCCGAGGCGGCACTTGGCGGCTCTCTGGTCAGCATGGGGGGCTACAAGGGCTGGGGCTTTGGCCTGATGGCCGAATTGCTGGCCGCGGGCCTGACCGGCAGCCGCGCGGGCGTGGATATCGGCCCG
>JANSYB010000424.1 GCA_024742655.1 Paracoccaceae bacterium
ACACCGGGCACGCCGCCCATCAGAACACCGCGCCCGCCATTGGCCTTTTGCAGGGTCCATGCCCCGACCTGCGGGGCAAGACGGCCGGCCACCTCGGACATCGGCGCCAGAAGCGGCAACCCGCCCCGGTCATCGGTCACGGTTTCATAGGCAATCGCCGTGCAACCGGAGGCCAAAAGATCCTTGGTCTGCTCGGGATCGGGGGCAAGATGCAGATAGGTGAACAGAAGCTGCCCCTCGCGCAGCATCTTGCGCTCCGCGGCTTGGGGTTCCTTGACCTTCACGATCATGTCCGCGATGGCGAAGATCTCGTCGGCGGTATCCAGAATATGCGCCCCCGCCGCGATGTAATCCGCATCCTCGAACCCAGCGCCCTTGCCCGCACCGGACTGGATGATCACCTCGTGCCCATGCGCGACGGCCTCCCGCGCGGCATTGGGTGTCATCCCGACGCGATATTCCTGCGGCTTTATTTCTGTCGGACATCCGATTTTCATGGCTGCGCTCCTCCTGATGCTTTGTGCCAGAATGTCGCAGATCGCATGGAATTTGCTTGAAAGTTTCCTCGATTCTGGATGAAAATTGTGAATATCCTTCGCTTCAATGCGCAATTGACAACAGGAACTTGCACCAATGTCCCTCGACACGATGGATCGTCGTCTTCTCGCCGTTCTGCAAAAACGTGGACGGATCTCGAATGCGGAATTGGCGGACGCCGTCAACCTTTCGGCTTCCGCTTGCCATCGACGTGTGCAACGGCTGGAAAGCGATGGCTATATCAGCGGTTACGTCGCGCTTGTTGATCCGCGAAAGATGGGCCTGCCGACAACCGTTTTTGTGGAAATCACCCTGGCGACCCAAGCCGAAGAGGTACTGGAAGCCTTTGAAACCGCCGTTGCCCGCATTCCCGACGTTCTGGAGTGTCACCTGACGGCGGGCACCGCGGATTACATCCTCAAACTGGTCACCGAGGATACCGAGGATTTTGCCCGAATCCACCGGCAATATCTGACCCGGCTGCCGGGGGTGGCCAAGATGCAATCCAGCTTTGCGCTGCGCACGGTTCTGCAAACCACAGCCTTGCCTGTTTGAGAAAAATTGCAGGCAAATAGCCGACTGCCATAAACGCCTGCTTAGACCGTTTGCCCGATACTCCGGTGTCGGAGTGCTGTGGGTATGGTCAAGACATTTTACGGCGTTGACACGGAGTTTGCCGCGTCGACCGGAAGCAATGTGAACAATGGTACGGGTACGTCGACATTCGACTACCCGCCCAATGGCACGTTCGACCTGATCGTGACATCCAACCCGGGCGACCGCGATCCGAACCTTTTCGAACTTGGTGAATCCTACATTATTCAGTTTTCCGGCAAAGGCGGCGGCGCTGTGCTCAAGGATGCGACGGTCATTCGCAGCGATCCGGCCCCGGACACCGGGGGGATCGTCGTTTTCGAAGGCATGAATGCGGATGGGGAAACGGTGCAAGTCGTCTGGACCCCGGGCTTCGATCTGGAAAACTGGTACTGGTCGAATTTCGATGAAGGCGCCTCGCCCGGTTTTTACACGACAGATCAGACGGCAGCCTACACGCACCAATTTGTCTGCTTTGCCGCAGACACCTTGATCGCGACACCGCAGGGCCATTGCGCCGCGGGCGATCTGCGGCGCGGTGATCGTGTCTTTACGCTTGATGGCGGGCATCGCGACATTCTGTGGGCCGGCTGCAAGACGGTTATCGGGTCAGGTGCGAATTGCCCCGTTCTTTTCGAGGCAGGCAGCATCGGCAATGATCGCCCGCTTCGTCTGTCGCAGCAGCATCGGGTTCTTGTCCGGTCCCCGATGGCCGAGTTGATGTTCGGGGCACAAGAGGTTCTTGTACCTGCCAAGGCGTTGGTCAACGGGCACGGCATCCGCTTTGCCTTGTGTGCCACGATTACCTATGTTCACCTGCTGCTGGACAGCCACCAGATCCTGATTGCGGCAGGCGGTGCGCCCTGCGAAAGCCTGCTGCCCGGCGACATGTCGGAGGCACTTCTTCAAGAAGATATGCCGGCCATCACCGCCGCCAAGGCGAGCACGACCTACAAGGCGGCCCGGCCCGTTCTGACCTTCCGGGAGGCATGCTGTGTCGCGGGCACCCGCTTACCCGCGACAGCACCCGAACTGTCGATGATCTGACCGTCGTCTTGCCAAGGCCACGGGTATCGCACAGTCTGCGCGTGAAAGGGCAACGGATGCACTGGGATCACATTATCGTCGGGGCGGGCAGCGCGGGTTGTGTTCTGGCAAACCGGCTTTCGCGGGCAGGGCGCAACGTCCTGCTGCTGGAGGCCGGCGGGCGGGACAATTACCACTGGGTCCATGTACCGGTGGGATATCTCTATTGCATTGGCAACCCGCGCACCGACTGGTGTCTGCGCACCCGCGAAGAACCCGGGCTGAATGGCCGGTCTCTTCTTTATCCCCGCGGCAAGGTTCTGGGCGGGTGCAGTTCGATCAACGGGATGATCTACATGCGTGGCCAGGCCGCCGACTATGACGGGTGGCGACAGATGGGCAACCCGGGCTGGGGCTGGGATGACGTGCTGCCCTATTTCAAGAAATCCGAGGATCACGTCGGCGGGCCGTCTGCGCATCACGGCGTTGGCGGCGAATGGCGCGTGGACAACATGCGTCTGCATTGGGACGTGCTGGATCATTGGCGCGATGCGGCTGTCGCTGCCGGTCTGCCACTGACGGACGACTTCAATACCGGGGACAACGAAGGCGTCGGGTACTTCAAGGTGAACCAGCGCAATGGCTGGCGCCTGAACACCGCGCGGGCCTTTTTGCGCGCCGCCGAAGGCGAAAGACTGAAGGTCGAAACACAGGCGCATACCCAACGCCTCATCCTTGAAAACGGGCGGGCCGTGGGCGTGGAGTATCAGCAGCATGGCCAGACCAAAGCGGCACGCGCAGAGGGGGATGTGATCCTGTGTGCCGGTGCGATCGGCAGCCCGCAAATCCTGCAACTGTCGGGGATCGGGCCCGGCGACCTGCTGCAAGAGAACGGCATCGCCCCCCTGCTTGACCAGCCGATGATCGGGGCCAATCTGCAGGATCACTTGCAGTTGCGCTGCGCCTGGCGGCTGACGGGGGCCAAGACGCTGAACACTCTGGCCAATTCGCTTTGGGGCAAGCTGAAAATCGGGATGGAATATGCGCTGTTCCGTTCTGGCCCCATGGCCATGGCGCCAAGCCAGCTGGGCGCGTTTGCACGATCGCGGCCGGATGTGGCCACCGCCGACCTCGAATATCACGTGCAGCCTCTGACGCT
>JANSYB010000593.1 GCA_024742655.1 Paracoccaceae bacterium
AGCATGTGCGAAAGCGGCACGCTGGCTTCGATCACCGTGCCGGATTTCGAGGACAGCACGCGCAGCGTGCCGTCCAGTTGTTCGACGCGTTCCTGCATGTTGCGCAGACCAAGCCCGCCAGCCGGGGCGGCGGACGATGTGCCGTGATCGAGGCCGCAACCGTTATCGGAAATGCGCAGCGTCGCACCGCTGGCATGTCCGCGCGCGTCCATTGACACCTGCGTGGCCCCGGAATGGCGTTCGATATTCGTCAACGCTTCCTGGGCGACACGGTAGAGCGCGGTCTTGGCATCCTCGTCCAGCCGGTTGCGGAAGGGCACGGTGTTGAAATCGGTCTGAATGCCCGTGCGCTGACCGAAATCCTCGATCAGGGTCTTGAGCGCGGGGCCGAGGCCGAGATCATCCAGCACCCCGGGACGCAGATCCCGGCTGATGCGGCGCACCTCCTGGATGGCGCCCGAAAGGTTCTCGATCCCGCGATCGAGTGTTTCGCCGGCGCGCGCGTCACCGATGCTCAGCCGGCGCTTGGCGGTATCCAGGGCATAGCGCACGCCGACAAGGATCTGGCTGATCCCGTCATGCAACTCGCGCGCGACGCGGCCGCGTTCCTCTTCCTGGGCGTCAAAGACACGCTGGGTCAGCTTTTTCAGCTTGGCATCGGCCAGGCGGCGTTCGCGGATGTTAATGAACAGGCCGGAGGTGAACACCAGCAGGAGCGCCGCCAGCGTCAGCGCCCCGATATAAAGGAATGTGCGTTGAATGCGGTTTTCGACACCGGCGCGCGCGGCGCCGATCGTGGTGGTGACATCGTCGATGAAGACCCCGGTGCCCACCGCCCACCGCCAATCCTGCAGCCCGATCACATAGGTGACCATGCGGGCCGTCTCGCCGGTGCTGGGCTTGCTCCAGTCATAGGCATGATAGCCGCCGCCCGAGCGCGCGAGCCGGATCAGCTCGTCCGTGATGGCAATGCCCGACGGGTCCTGCATCCCGGTCCAGTTGCGCCCGATCAGGTGGGTGTGGCGCGGGCTGACGAGGTTGTTGCCGTCATAATCGTAGACGAAGAAATACCCGTCCTGACCATAAAGCATGCCCGACAGGATCTGGGTGATATGCAGCTTGGCCGCGTCGTCATCTGGGGCCGCGCGGCCATAGATGTTGACGATGGCCGTGCGCGCGATGGACAGATAGTTCTTCAACTCGGCCCGCTTGGCCGCGATCAGCTGCGCCTCGAGGTTCTGGATCTCGCGTTCGGCCATCTGGCGCGATTGCAGCGTCACGAGGACAGAGATCAGCACCACCGCCAGAACCAGTGGCAGCGTGGCCGTCAGAAACAGCTTCTGGCCGTAGTTCAGCCTGATACGATCAAACAACGAGCGCATAGCGAATCGATAAAGCGAATCGGCCTGGATGCCCAGATAATTGACGGTTTGGGGCCGCAAACCCGCATAAGACCGGTGATATTCCCCAACCAGGCCCCGAAATCTACGCAGTAGTCGGTATTTGCATTCGGGGTCGCGCGCGCTAGTTTCCGCTCACTTGCAGCGATCCGCGCGCGGTCCACCCTTTTGGCCCGTGCGCATTCATATACTCGGGAGGAAACCTCATATGGATCGTCGTTCTTTTCTGAAGAATACCGCTCTTGGTGGCAGTGCCGCCGCAGCCACCACGCTGGCCGCACCGGCCTACGCACAGGGCAAGCGCACGCTGACCATGGTCACGAGCTGGGGCCGCGGCCTGGCAGGCGTGTTCGACGCCGCACAGAAATGTGCCGACAACATCAACGCCATGTCCGACGGCAGCCTGACCATTGACGTCAAGGCCGCGGGCGAACTGGTGGGCGCGTTCGAAGTGTTCGACGCCGTGACCGCCGGTCAGGCCGACATGTACCACGCCGCTGATTATTACTTCGTGAACCAGCATCCGGGCTTTGCGTTCTTCACCGGCGTGCCCTTCGGCATGACGCCCGATGAGATGAACAACTGGTATTACCATGGCAACGGCATGGCGATGCACCACAAGCTGGGCGAGATTTTCGGCATCAAGTCGTTCCTGGGTGGCAACACCGGCACGCAGGCCGGTGGCTGGTTCGCCAAGGAAATCAAGGGCCCCGAAGACTTCAACGGTCTGAAATTCCGGATGCCGGGCCTGGGCGGCAAGGCCCTTGGCTTCATGGGCGCATCGGTTCAGAACCTGCCGGGCGC
>JANSYB010000470.1 GCA_024742655.1 Paracoccaceae bacterium
TCGTTGTTCGGCCCCTCCTTGGCATCGTAATAGGGGATGCCGAAATGCGCCGTGCCGTCGGCCTCGCGGATGGCCCCCTCGGGCACGATGGATTCCACCGTCTGCACCCAGGCATTGAACGGCAGGTTGGGATAGGGCTGCACCACCCAGGTCGTTTGTGCGCTGGCCTCGGTGTGCTGCATTACCAGCGGGTTTTCCACCTGCGTGGTCACGTTGAAAAACGCGTTGTCGCTGAACCGGATATTGCGGAACCGCTCGAAGTTCAGCGTGGCGAAACTGGTGTCGATCCCCTCGAAACGGTCGATCACCCCATCGGTCAGGCGCACCGTGTTGCCGGTCACCGTCAGGCCGTTAATGAAATGCCCCGGGCCATGCGGCTTGACGATGAGGAAATTGAACCACGGCGCGCTGCTTTGGGACAGGAACACGTTGCCCGTGATCGACAGCGCACTGAACGAAAACTCCGACGAGAAATCCGGCGCGGCGTCATGTTCGTTCGACCACTCGATCGAACAGCTGTCGATATAGTTGCCGGTGATCGTGCCGCGATTGTTGGTCCGCGTCAGCACCAGCCCGGCACTGCGTGGGCCCGGATCGGCACTGTCGCCCTGGAACATGTGGTTGCCGCTGATGATGCTGCTCGATCCCGCCAGCACCGCGAAATGCCGGAAATGCGTCACCCGGCAATTGCGGATTTTCACGTCGTTCGCGTTTGCATTCAAAGCGATGGAGCTGCGCTCCGTCACCAAGAGCGGCGTTTCGTTCGACAGGAACTGGCAGCGGTCGATCATCATGCCCTGATCGCCCTCGCCATGGCTGGTGATGCCACGTTCGCGCGGGTTGGTGATGAAACTGTCGCGCAGCATGAACCCCGTGCCCGACGGCGGCAGCAGGATCGCGCTGCAATCGCCGCCGCACTGGAATTCGACATCATGGACCGCGAATTTCGAAATCTGGTCGAAGCCACTGAAATCCCACATGTACTTGAACCGGCGGAAGGTGAAACTCTGCGTCCCCTCCGCATCGTAAAGCGGCTGGCTCAGCGTCACCTGCTGCGCGCCCACGTTCTTGGCCCGCACATAGACCTCGCGGCCCACGCCGCTGCCCTCGACCAGCGCACCCACGGGGATATTGGCCACGTTGCCCACATTGGTCAGACGCTTGGCATCGGCCGGATCATAGGTGGCCTGAGAGGTGACGACATCCGGGTCCCAGTTGGCCCCGGGAAAGACCGAGAACTGGCCGTTCTTGATCACGTGGCGCTGTTTGTAAGTTGTCCTGTTGCCCACCGCAGCCGCCATGTCCACGGGCTCGCGCAGCGCGATCTTGCGCCCCGCGAGGTCCAGCTCCACGTGACCGGCATTGTTCAGCAGGGCCTGATACGCCTTCTTGAACGCCAGTTCCGTGTCCCCGCCGAATGCGTCGATATAGGCCGGCAGGTCGTAGTTCCTGGTCAGTGCGAGGATCTTGTCATCGGGCATGATGACCTCGCCCTCGAATCGCACCCGGTTCTGAAAGGTCACGCTGTCCCCAAGAAAGAATGTCCCCTCGGGGATCAGAATCTCGCGGCCCGACGCGGCGGCATCGGCGGCCTCGAACGCGGCATGGTCATCGGTGCTGCCATCGCCCACGGCGCCGAAGTCGCGCACGTCGACCTGGGCCAACATATCGCGCAGGAAGATTTGCGTGACATCCTCGATCTCGATGTCATCGATCCGCACCACGCCCCCGTTCGGCCCGGTCAGGTCCAGCCCGAAATGCCCGTAAAGCGGCACCGTTCCCCACGGCATGTCCACGCCGGCGCGACTGCCGCTTCCGACAATGGCCGTGACCTCGACCACCTCGCCATAGCTGGTCAGGCTGACCTGCGGTCCGGTCTCTGTCAGGCCGCTCACATGCACACCGCCCGGCCCGCCCGCCCATGCGGCGATGCGCAGGTTGGGCAGGTTGCCGCTGATCGCCTTTACGCGGGCTCGCACCTGCAGGTAACAGCCCGGCAACAAGGGAGTTTCTCCGGTGTAACGCAGCTTTTGCACAGCGTCGGCCTTCTGAATTTCCAGCGCGCCGCCGAAATCCTGATCGGCCGGCACGAAGGCCGCATTCGCCGCCGTATCGTAGGTGGCCGACCCCGGTGTGCCGTCCCCGCTCGACCACAGGTTCAGCCCCTGCGCAAAGGCCGGCGGCATGAAAACGACCCCATCGGTAATTGCCTTGTTCATGAATTTCCCTTTCCGCACCCGGGCGCGGATGGGCTTCCCGGGCGTCACATGTTTCGCCTGCCATGGGCGCGACAGGCGCCCGGTGCCATCGGGAAATATCAACGGGGGGTTAACGGGACTTCGCCGCACCGTGACGGTGCTGTCCGGACTGCGCCGGGATCAAATGTGACAGATGCGCAGAGAGCGGTCCGCATTCCAGTCTCAGCCACGCGTGGTGGCTTGAACGAAGGCAATTGTCGCGCGAACAAGGGAAACCGGTGATCGAAGATTGAGCGGCCTGCGCCAGTCAGTGACCGTCACGCAGAGTTTCACGACCACACTCAAGCCTATCAAAGCAGGTCGTGCAACGCCGACCTCCGCTGCCGGATCTTAATCCGCGGTCGGCTTATTCCTCTGCGGGCGGGCTCTTCACCGTCTTGATGAACCAAAAGAACAAACCGGCAAACAGCCCCAGAACACCCCAAGTGAACCCGTTTGCGACGGCAAAGCGGGCGGTTTGGCCAAAGGTGACGCCGTCGGAGGCCATATTGACCAGGATGTAGATCAGAGGAGTGGCAAAAAGGCCGAAGCCAGCGCCAGCAGCGGCGCCCAGGAAGGCCCAAGTCATAGAGGAGTTCATGTTCATTCGTATTTCCTTCGGTTGGATTTCTTCTTCCACCTTTGGCGGCCAGATTCATATCGCTCGGGGACCGGGGCGTTACGGGATGCTCTGCCATCGAAAACAACTTGCCACAGCAAGATGCCGTTCATGACACAGGCACGCGCCCGGTTCAGTCCCCCTGCGTTCA
>JANSYB010000253.1 GCA_024742655.1 Paracoccaceae bacterium
CGGGCGACATAGGGCGCGACATCTAGGCGGTTCAATCTCTGGCAAAGATGTCTTATGCCGCAGGGCACATGCTGCCATCTGATTTGCCGGAGACCTTGATGACCGACCTCGCCCCTGTCCGCCGCGCCCTGCTTTCCGTGTCCGACAAGACCGGTCTTGTCGAACTGGGCAGGGCCCTGAGCCTGCGTGGGATCGAATTGCTGTCGACCGGCGGCAGCGCCAAGACACTGCGCGACGCCGGTCTGGAGGTGCGCGATGTGGCGGACGTGACGGGTTTTCCCGAAATGATGGATGGCCGGGTCAAGACACTGCATCCGATGGTGCATGGCGGGTTGCTGGCCCTGCGTGACAATGACGAGCACGTGGCGGCGATGACAGAGCACGGGATCGGACCGATCGACCTGTTGGTGGTCAATCTCTACCCGTTCGAGGAAACGGTGGCCAAGGGCGCCGATTACGACACCTGTATCGAGAATATCGATATTGGCGGACCGGCCATGATCCGCGCGGCAGCCAAGAATCATGCCTGTGTCAACGTGGTGGTGGATGTAGAGGACTACGATGCGCTCCTCGACGAACTGCAGACCCATGACGGGCAAACGAGTTATGCGTTCCGCCAACGTCTGGCCCTGACGGCGTATGCCCGGACAGGGGCCTATGACGCGGCGGTTTCGGGATGGATGACCAAGGCGCTCGGCCAGCAGGCACCGCGCCGACGGGCGGTGGCCGGACATCTGGCGCAGGCCTTGCGTTATGGTGAAAACCCGCACCAGAAGGCTGCCTTTTATGTCGATGGTTCCGCACGACCCGGCGTGGCCACGGCAAAACAGCTTCAGGGCAAAGAACTCAGTTACAACAACATCAATGATACAGACGCCGCATTCGAACTTGTCAGTGAATTCGCCCCGGACGCCGGCCCGGCCTGTGCCATCATCAAACACGCCAACCCTTGTGGCGTGGCGCGCGGCGACACTCTGACGCAAGCCTATACGCGGGCTTTCGACTGTGATCGCACGTCGGCCTTCGGCGGTATCATCGCGTTGAACCATCCGCTGGATGGCCAGACGGCCAGCGAAATCGCAAAGATCTTTACCGAGGTCGTCATTGCACCTGGCGCGGATGACGCGGCGCGCGCTGTCTTTGCCGACAAGAAGAACCTGCGGCTTCTGGTGACCGACGCGCTGGCCGACCCGACCGAAGCCGCCATGATGCTCAAACAGGTGTCAGGCGGATTTCTGGTGCAGGACAAGGACAACGGAACGGTTTGTCGGGACGATCTGAAGGTCGTCACCAAACGCGCCCCGTCAGAGCAGGAAATGGCCGATTTGCTGTTTGCGTGGAAAGTCGCAAAGCACGTCAAATCGAATGCCATCGTCTATGTCCGTGACGGCGCGACCGTCGGGGTCGGTGCCGGCCAGATGAGCCGCGTCGACAGCTGCCGGATCGCGGCACGCAAGGCCGAGGATATGGCCAACGAACTCGGGCTTGAGACACCGTTGACACAAGGCAGTGTGGTCGCCTCGGACGCGTTCTTTCCGTTTGCCGATGGCCTGCTGACCGCGGCCGAGGCCGGCGCCACGGCCGTCATTCAACCGGGCGGGTCCATGCGCGATGAAGACGTGATCGCCGCCGCCGACGAGGCCGGCCTCGCCATGGTCTTGACCGGAATGCGCCATTTCCGGCACTAAGGCGCAATGACAACAAGGCCGGCAGAGAGCGCGGGCCACGGCAGGAGAGCAGAATGCGCACCGTTTTTTGGGTGGCGGGGTTCATTTTCGTACTGGACCAGCTGACGAAATATTACGTGGTGCATGTTCTGAACCTGCGCGAGGTTCTGGCGATTGATGTCATTCCACCGCTTCTGAACCTGCGCATGGCGTGGAATTACGGGATCAACTTCGGTATTCTTGCCGACCAGGGCGATACGACCCGATGGATCCTCATCAGCGTGGCACTGGTCATTTCCGGCGCGGTTCTTTGGTGGGTCAGACATGACCCCTCGGGACGTTGGCAGGAAATTGCCGCCGGTCTTCTGGTCGGTGGGGCCTTGGGGAATGTCATTGATCGTCTGACCTATGGCGCCGTGGCCGACTTTTTGAACATGTCCTGCTGTGGCTTCGATAATCCGTTCTCTTTCAACGTCGCCGATATCTCGATTTTCATTGGTGCCTTTGGCATGGTAATCTTCAGTTCAGACAAAAAGGCGGCGTGACCTCGCCCGCTGGATGCGCTAAGGCTGAGCAAAAGATGACTGGAGATTGGCGATGAGGCTGCCCGCACTGTCCGTTTTGATCCTGGCGATGGCGTTGCCCGCTTGTGGGTCTCGTGACCGCGAGGTCACGCTGACGCGCTTCAAGGATACCGGCGCGGGCCCGAATGAATTCACGATCATGCCCGGCAAGCCGCTGCAGTCTCCGGAGGATTACGCGGCACTCCCGGCGCCGACGCCGGGTGGACCGAACCTGACCGACCAAAACCCGCTTGCCGATGGTGTTGCCGCGCTTGGCGGAAACCCGGCGGCGCTGAATGTCGGGCCGGTGTCCGCGCGTGATACCGCGCTTGTGAGCCACGCGGGCCGTTTCGGCGTGAACCCGGGGATTCGCCAGGTATTGGCGTCGGAGGATGTCGAGGTGCGCCGCCGGTATGGCCGGGTGAACATTCTGAATATCGGCCCGAACGACGACTACAACCTGGCCTATCGCCGGCAATGGCTGAACTCGCAGGCCGAGGCGCAACGCCTCAGGTCACTCGGGATTGCCACCCCGGCCTCGCCGCCGCCGGCAGAATAGTCGGGATCACAAGCCGTTCATCAAGCTTGAAAAGCGGGCCGTCCACCGTATCTATCACAACATCCTGAACGGGGATGGAGGTTTACCTTATGCGTTTTCTCATTCTTGCCCTGCTGGCGGGCATCGCCTTCGCGTTTCCGGCCAGGGCCGAAGAGCAGGTGACGACATTTACCCTCGACAACGGCATGGAGGTGGTGGTCATCGAAGACCACAGGGCGCCCGTTGTGGTGCACATGGTCTGGTACAGGGCCGGCTCCGCCGATGAACGTCCGGGCGTATCAGGCGTCGCGCATTTCCTTGAACACCTGTTGTTCAAGGGCACGAAGACCATGGAGCCCGGTGAATTTTCGGCCACGGTGGCGCGTAATGGCGGCTCCGACAACGCCTTCACCAGCTATGATTACACCGCTTATTTTCAGCGCGTGGCCGCCGACCGGCTGGAGTTGATGATGCGAATGGAAAGCGACCGCATGGTCAATATCCAGCTGGGCGAAGAGGATATCGCGACAGAGCGTGACGTTATCATCGAAGAACGCAACCAGCGTGTCGAGAACAGCCCGTCCGCCCTCTTTCGGGAACAGCACAATGCCGCACAGTATCTCAATCATCGCTACGGCGTCCCGATCATCGGCTGGCAGCATGAAATGTATGATCTCGGTCTTGAGGACGCTCTTGAATTCTACCGCACCTATTATTCGCCCAACAATGCCATCCTGATCGTCGCCGGCGATGTCGAACCGCAAGAGGTGCGCCAGTTGGCCGATACGTATTATGGCGTGATCCCCGCGAACCCGGACCTGCCCGAACGGGCACGCCCGCAGGAACCCCGCCAAATGGCCGAACGGCGCATGACATTCGAGGATCCGCGCGTGGCCCAGCCTTATCTGTCGCGCTCTTACCTCGCGCCGGAGCGCGACAGCGGTGCACAGGAAAAGGCCGCGGCGCTGACGCTGCTCGCCGAACTGCTGGGCGGTGGTACGACATCGATCCTGACAGAGAAGTTGCAGTTCGAAACACGCAAAGCCGTTTACACCGGGGTGTGGTACAGCGGGTTGTCACTGGACGATACGACGTTTGACCTGACGGTCGTTCCCGCCGCCGGTGTGACCCTTGAGGATGCCGAAGCGGCAATGGATGATGTCATCACCGGATTTCTGGAAACCGGCGTGGACGCAGAGCATCTTGAGCGTATCAAGATGCAGATCCGGGCCTCGGAAATCTATGCGCGCGACGATGTAAGCGGACTTGCCAACCGGTATGGCCGCGCCCTGACCCAGGGGCTGACGGTTGAGGATGTGCAGGCGTGGCCAGATATTCTGGAGGCCGTGACGGAAGAGGACATCATGGCCGCGGCCCGCGACATCTTCAGCGCCAGGAATTCAGTAACAGGTTACATCACAGCCCCGAAGGTGACCCAATGATCCGCGTCTTGTTTGCTTTTGTCCTGTTCTTCGCCGCGCTGCCGGCCCGGGCCGATGTCGATATCAAGGAAATGACCACGCCGGGCGGTATTCAGACGTGGCTGGTCGAGGACCACTCGATCCCGTTCGTCGTGCTCGAGCTACGTTTCCGGGGTGGTGCCTCTCTGGATGCCCCGGGCAAGCGCGGGGCGACCAACCTGATGACGGCCCTTCTCGAAGAAGGCGCGGGGGACCTGGATTCACGCGCCTTCGCGCGGGCCACAGAAAGCCTTGCCGCCTCGTTCAGCTACGATGTCAGCAACGACGCGGTCAGCGTCTCTGCGCGGTTCCTGAGCGAAAATCGCGACGATGCTCTGGCCCTTTTGCGCCAGAGCCTGGTCAATCCGCGTTTTGACGAAGACGCGATCGAACGGGTGCGCGCGCAGGTCTTGTCGATCATTCAGTCAGACCTGAAAGATCCGTCAGAAATCGCGGGCAGGGCTTTTGACACGCTGGTTTATGGCGAACATCCCTATGGCAGTTCTCTGAACGGATCGCTGGAAGTCGTGTCCGCACTCAACCGTGATGATCTTTTGGCCGCGCATCGTGCCGCGCTTGCGCGTGAC
>JANSYB010000735.1 GCA_024742655.1 Paracoccaceae bacterium
AGCGCCTCGTCGAGCGGCGCCATCGCACGGCCGCGATCGATGACATAGCGATACCGGTCTTCCCATTCGTCCAGAAACTCGAAATCCTCGACGATTTCTTCAAATGCTGCGCTGGCCACGCCGTCACCCTCTCGATTTGTGTTGTCCGAACACCTAGGGGCGCGACTGGCGAAGGTCCAGACCAAGCTTGCACCTTTTCAAGGCGCGGCGGATAAGGTAGTCGGAACAAAAGAGACAAAGGCGGTCGCGATGCGGGTTCTGATTCCGGTTCTTTTGATGTCCACACTTGTGCTTTCGGGCTGCGGTGGCTGGAGCGACTCGCGTGCCAACCCGAAAAACTGGTTCGGCCGAAGCACGTCGGAGGTGATCGTCGCCACCGATCCCGGCGCCGGGCAGGACGTGGAATACAACCCCCTGATCGAGAACACCGAACGCTCGGCTCTGATTCGCAAGAACAAGACGACCATTCAGAAATCCGGCCTTCTGCGGAGGCGCGACAAGGTTGTCGCCTACGAGGGCACGCTGGTCGACCAGATCACCGACCTCAATGTGGAACCCACCCCGACGGGCGCCATTGTGCGCGTGACCGGCCTGCCATCACGCGAAGGCGCGTTCGATGTCCGTCTGCTGCGCGAAAACGAGGATGGCCCGGTGGACGGCGTGATGACCTATACCCTCAACGCCTACCAGCCGATCCAGACCCGCCGGGGCAGCGAAAGAACCCGCTCCGTGCGCGCCGGAGATTTCCTGAGCAACGACGAGTTGGCCCGGACAACGACGATCCGTGTTCAGGGCGCGCGCAACGTGCGGACCACGCAGCGCTGAGCGGGCTGCTCAAAGCTCGAAAATGCGGATATCGTTGCCCTTGGCACCCAGGCCGATTTCACCGGAACACAGGCGCAAGGCGTCATTGCCGAAAACATCGGCACGCCAGCCGCTGAGTGCGGACACGTCGCGTTCCCCTGCCGATATCGCGTCCAGATCCGCCGCGCTTGCAATGAGCTTGGAGGCCACGCCGTATTCTTCTGACTTGGCCTTGAGCAAGACCCGCAACAGATCGGCCAGTGCCGGGCTCACCTGAAGCTTTTCGCGCGACCGGTCCGGCTGGGGCAGGTCGGAATTGGGGCAGTTCAGCCCGTCCTCGACCGCCTTGAGGATCCCGTCGGAGATCTCGCCCTTGCGCGCCTCGCGCAACAAGAGCCGCGAGCGGGACAGGTCCTTGGGTGTCGCGGGCTTTGTCGAGGCCAGTTCCACCAGCGCGTCATCCTTGAACACCCGGTTGCGTGGAATATTGCGGGATTGCGCATAATCCTCGCGAAACCGGGCCAGCTCGCGCACGATGGCAAGAAACCGGCCCGAGGTGTTGCGCGTCTTGACCCGTTTCCATGCCTCTTCCGGCCGGGTGATATAGGTTTCGGGGTTGGTCAGAACCCGGACCTCTTCGGCGACCCATTTGTCGCGCCCCGTCTCGGCCAGCTTTGCGGCCAGATATTCATAGATGTCGCGCAGGTGGGTCACATCGGC
>JANSYB010000565.1 GCA_024742655.1 Paracoccaceae bacterium
CAACTATTTTGGTGATCCGGCCGACCTCGAAGACCTTGTCGAAGGCATTCACCGCGTGCGCGACCTGATGTCTCAACCCGCCTTCGATGAGTTGCGCGGGGCAGAGATCGACCCCGGCCCGGATGTAAAGACCGACGACCAGATCCGCGAGTGGATCCGCGCGAACGTGACGACCGATTTCCACCCCTGCGGCACCTGCCGGATGGGGCATGACGCGCAAGCCGTCGTCGATGACCGCTTCCGCGTGCACGGGATCGAGGGGTTGCGGGTGGTCGATGCCTCGGTCATGCCACGTGTCGTGAGCGGCAACCTGAATGCGCCGACACAGATGATCGCTGCCCGGGCGGCAGATTACATCGCGGCCAAGCCGCAGCTTGATCCGATCCGTGCGCCTTTCGCCTTTCAGGCAGCGTGATCAGGTGCGGGCCGTGGCCTGCAGCCAGTTGATGTAAAGCCGCTCTGCCATATCGTTGAACGTGTCCATCCGGGCGGCACAGGCGGCATCCAGTTCGGTCACCTTGTCCGCGCCGATCGCCTTGTCCAAGGCCCCGGCGTATTCGGGGATGTTGTTCCAAGTGTGAACCGTGTCGGCCTCGATCTCCATGTGGAACTGCATCGAATAGGCCCGCGTGCCCCATTTCATCGCCTGCACCGCACAATCCGGCGAAGTGGCCAGAACCTGAGCGCCCTGCGGCAGCGCCTTGACCTCGGCCGAATGCCATTGCAGGCATTCGAAAACGACGGGCAGCCCGTCGAAGAGGACCCCGCTTGCCCCGGCCTCGGTCAGTTGGACCTCCAGCACCCCGATCTCGGGTGTCTCGGACGGGCCAACCTCGCCGCCAAGCGCCTCGGCCAGAAGCTGATGCCCAAGGCAGAGACCCAGATAGGGCATGCCATTTTCCTCGACCGCACGCCGGATGAAGGCCTTTTCGTCCTTCAGCCAGGGATGCTGATCCTCCTGCCATGTGTCCATCGGCCCGCCCATGACCCAAAGCGCGTCATACCCATCAAGGGAGTCCGGCAGTTTCTCGCCCTCGTCGAGTTCGATGGGCTCCCATGTGTGACCATCTTCGGCCAGAAACTTGCGAAAAACGCCGGGATGTTCGACACGTTCATGTTGCAGGACAAGGATATGCATCTGGGCCTCCTGATGACTTTCGACGGAGCCTAACGCGCGTGCGGCCAATGGCAAGACGGATGCGCAATCCGTCCCTTTCCTGACGCAAAACATGCGCCACGCATCAGCGATAGGCCGAGGGGGGCTGACCGAATTGCGCGGCATAGGCGCGCGAGAAATGCGATGAACTGGCAAACCCTGTGGCCAGCGCGATCTCGGTCAGGGTGAGCGGTGAATTGCGCAGCAGGCTTTGCGCCTTTTGCAGGCGCAATTCCCGATAATATCGCATCGTCGGGCGGCCCAGCTTTTCGGTGAAAAGCCTGTTGAGCTGCCGTGGTGACAGACCCGCCGTGCCCGCGAGGCGATCGAGTGTGAGCGGCTCTGCCACATGGGCCTCCATCGCCTCGACCGCATCCAGAATGGCGGCATTCGTACTGCCCACCCGTTCGACCAGCCCGGCGCGCTGCGGGCCGGCGGACGGGCGGATTTCCGTATGCATGAACCAGTCCGAAACCAGCCGCGCGAATGCACCCCCGTGGTGCTGTGTGATCAGCGCATGCATCAGGTCCATCGGGGCGGTTCCGCCCGCGCAGGTCACCCTGTCGCGGTCGATCACGTAAAGCGTGCGTTCGATCATCAGATGCGGGGAAATTTCGGCCAATGCATTTGCATGTTCCCAGTGAACCGTCATCCGCCGCCCCCCCATCACGCCGGCACGCGCCAGAATAATCGGGCCGCCGGACACGCCTCCAAGCGGAACCCCCTCGCGCGCCAGCCGGGCCAGCCAGTTCATGACGGGCCGGTTGGCATAGCCCGTCGGATCGCCTCCGGCCACGACAAAAAGGTAATCGAGCGCAAGATCATCCCCGACGCGCGCCTGCGGCAGGACGACCGCGGCACCGGAACTGGCGACAGGGGCATCGCTGGTGCCGATATTGATCATTTCGTACAGGGTGCGCCGGGCCAGCAGATTGGCCGCGCGCATGGGTTCGGCGAGGGCCGCGTAGGACATCATCGCGAACCCCTCGACCGGCAAAATGCCGATTCGCCGGGTGCGCACTGAATTTGTACCAATATTGTCCATTTTAGAAATCTAACCGACCATTTCAGGAAAGTCGATCCACTCCGGACCAGCGATGCTGGTGTTCAAATACCCGGGGATTCCGCCAATGCGATACAATGCTTTCAGGATATTCAAAGAGGGCCTGACCGGCAACAAGGGCTGGACGCGCGCGTGGCGCGAACCCGACCCGAAGCCGGAATACGA
>JANSYB010000611.1 GCA_024742655.1 Paracoccaceae bacterium
ATCCGCGGATCTGCCGCGCAGACTGATCATGTCGCCCGACCTGGCCGTGGGCGAGGCCTACATGAACGGCGACCTGGTGATCGAGAACGACGACCTGTACGGGTTCCTGTCTCTGGCCATTCAAAACAAGGCCCGGCAGGGCCAGCCATGGTTCCGAAAACCACTGGAAATCCTGCGGCACATGGGCCGATCCCTGCAGCAGTTCAACCCGGCCGCGCGGTCCAAGTCGAACGTGGCGCATCACTATGACCTGTCCGGTGAACTTTATGACCTCTTTCTGGACGAGGACCGGCAGTATTCCTGTGCCTATTTCGCCGATCCGGCCATGACACTGGAAGAGGCGCAGGCCGCCAAGAAACACCATATCGCCGGCAAACTGCTGATCGAGCCAGGTATGCGGGTTCTGGACATCGGGTGCGGCTGGGGCGGCATGGGCCTGACGCTGGCGCGCGACTACGGCGCCGAGGTGGTCGGTGTGACCCTGTCCGAGGAACAGCACGCCCTTGCCAACAAGCGCGCCGAAGAGGCCGGTCTGGCCGATTGCGTCAAGTTCGAGTTGATGGATTACCGCAAGCTTGACGGCACGTTCGACCGGATCGTGTCGGTGGGCATGTTCGAACATGTCGGCGTGCCCCACTACAACGAGTATTTCCGCACCGTGCGCGACCGGCTGACCGATGATGGCATCGCGCTGATCCACACGATCGGCCGCTGCGAGCGCCCCGGCACCACCAGCCCGTGGATCACCAAGTACATCTTTCCCGGCGGGTATGTCCCGGCGCTGTCGGAAACGCTCCATGCGATCGAGGGGCAGGACCTGTTCACCACCGACGTGGAAATCTGGCGGCTGCACTATGCCGAAACGCTCAAGCACTGGTACGATCGGTTCATGGCGAATATCGACACGGCCCGCGACCTCTATGATGAGCGGTTCTGCCGCATGTGGCGCTATTATCTGATCGCGTGCGAGCTGACCTTCCGCCTGAACCGCCAGGTGGTGTTCCAGTTCCAGCTGTCACCGCAGCAGGAGGCTGTGCCACTGACACGTGATTACCTCTATCGTGAGCCCCTCACGCAGCTGCGCCACGCCGCCGAGTGATCGCGGCAGGGCCGACGCGGCTTATCTCACGTTCGCCGGCTCCAACCGGCGCGCAAAGCGTGTCTTCCAAAGCGCCTCTTCGTATTCCGAGCTGGCCGTGCTGTCATGCACGACCCCGCCGCCCACATGCAGCGTGGCGCGCGCGCCCTCCAACAGGAGCGTGCGAATCGCCACGTTGAACTCCGAGCGTCCATCCGGCGCCATCCAGCCGATCGTGCCGCAATAGATGTCGCGCGCGCCCTGTTCGAGACCGGCGAGGATCTGCATCGCCCGCAATTTGGGCGCGCCGGTGATCGATCCGCAGGGAAACAGCGCCCGCAGGATATCCGACAGGCCCGTGTCCGGCTGCATCTGCCCGGTGATCTGCGAGACCATCTGGTGCACGGTCTCATAGCTCTCGACCGCGAAAAGCGCGGGCACCTGAACGCTGCCCGGTACGCAGATGCGGCTGATATCGTTGCGCAGCAGGTCCACGATCATCAGGTTCTCGGCCCGGTTCTTTTCATCGGACTGCAAAAAGGCGCGGCGCCGGGCATCCTCGGCCGGATCGGCGCTGCGTGGCTGCGTGCCTTTCATGGGACGTGTGGCGATGCGCCCCTCGGCATCCGTGCGAAAGAATAGCTCAGGTGAGCGTGACAGGATCGCGGGCAGTCCCTCGGCCTCGATCAGCGCGCCATAGCGGACGGGCTGCACCGCGCACAGGGCGCGGTACACCGCGCGCGCCGCGCCGGTCGACCGCAATTCCGTCGGAAAGGTCAGGTTGGCCTGATAGATATCACCGGCGCTGATATAGTCATGCACCGTCGCAAAGGCCGCGGCATAGTCCACCTCTGACCAGAGCGGGCGAAACGCGTCCAGCGCGGCACCGCCGTCGGGCAAGGCCGGGGCCGGATTTGGGGCGGCATAGACCCCGAATTGCAACAGCGGCACGCGCCGCACGGCCGGCAGGAACGGCATCAGGCGCGGCTCAAGCGCATACCCCATCTCGTAGCTGGCGAACCCGGCCAGCCAGCCACCCGCCGCCTGTGCCTGCGCC
>JANSYB010000270.1 GCA_024742655.1 Paracoccaceae bacterium
TCCGGCAGATAATGCCCGACGCCTTCGACAACGGCGCGTATCGTCATTCGGTGTCACCGTTGTGAGTTGTAGGTTCGGTATCCGCATCCTGTTCCAGCAGCGAGGCAGAGGCAACCCGTGCGGCCAGTTTTTCCGAAAATCCGCTCTGGGCCAGTTGAAAGGCCAGTTTGACGGCCGCCGACACGCCCGTGGCATCCGCAGAGCCATGCGATTTGACGACCGTGCCGTTCAGGCCCAGGAACACACCGCCATTCGACCGGCGCGGATCGATCCGTTTTCCCAGTCGGCGCAGCGAGGTATAGGCCAGGATCGACGCCAGCCGCGACAGGGGCGTGTGTGCAAAGGCATCGCGCAGCAATTCGCGGATCAGCTTGGCCGTGCCTTCGCCGGTCTTCAGGGCCACGTTGCCGGTAAAGCCGTCGGTGACGATCACGTCGCAGACCGTGCCGGGCAGGTCGCGCCCTTCCACGAAACCGACGAATTCGAAATCACCGCTGCGCGCGTTGGCCTCGATGAGGTCATGGGCTTCTTTCAACTCTGCCCGGCCCTTGTGTTCTTCGGTGCCGACATTCAGCAGGCCGATGCGAGGGCGTTTGAGGCCAAAACCGTTGCGCGCATAGGAGGTGCCCATCAGCGCATATTGCATCAGATCCTTGGCATCGGCGCGGATATCGGCGCCACCATCCAGCATGATGTTGTGGCCCTGCGGGTTCTGTGACGGCCAAAGCACCGCGATGGCCGGGCGGTAGATGCCCGGCAGCTTGCGCAGGCGGATCACCGACATCAGCATCAACGCGCCGGTATTGCCGCAGGAGACACAGACCCGCGCCTCGCCATTGCGCACGGATTCCAGCGCCGACCACATCGAGGTGTCGCGCCCCTGCCGGACCGCCTGACTGGGCTTGTCCTCCATTTCGACCACGCCGGTCGCATCGCGGATCTCGCAACGACCGGTCAGGGTCTGGCGCTTGGCGACCAGCGGCGCTAGCTGGTCGCGCGGGCCGTGCAGGATAAAGCCGATATCGGGATTCTTGTGCGCAGAGTCAGCAATGCCGGCGACAACCGCCGCCGGCCCCAGATCGCCGCCCATCGCGTCTATGGATATCAGGATGCGTCCTGCGCCTTTTCCGCCGCCAGTGTCCGCCGCAGAGGTCATGAGGACGCGCGCCCCGATCCTGTTCAGGCTGCGTCGTCTTCCAGATCGACCTCGTCAACCAGCGAAACGACTTCGCGGTCGGCGTAGTGGCCACAGGCCGCGCAGACGTGGTGGGGACGCTTGAGTTCGCCGCAGTTGGGGCACTCGTTCGGGTTGGCCGCAACCAGTGCGTCATGCGCCCGACGGTTGTTGCGACGCGATTTCGAGACTTTGTTCTGTTGGACAGCCATGTCACAACCTCAGTTATCTGAAGGGCCCGCAGGCCCGGTTACAAGCATTCCCGCGGCTCTTACTCAAAACAGCGCCGCCGGTTCAACCCCAAATCCGGTGAAAGCGCGAAAATACAGGGAAACGCCGAACTCGCAAGCGCTTTTTTGGGGCCGGTCACGTGTCATCCTCGAGCTTGCGTTTCAGCCCGGCAAGCGCGGCAAAAGGCTTGGTATCGGCATCGGTCAAAGGGGCCGCGCCGGGCGGGCCGAAGTCGGTCTGCTCAAGTGCGGCCTGATCCGCGCGCGGATAATCGGGCAGGGCGAGGGCCAGGGCCTCGACCATGACGGCGCGCAGATCGATCGTATCGCCCAGCTCCTCGATCGTGACATCCTCGGGCATCTCGGTTTCGTCCTCGGCCTCGCCCACGTCCGGCACGTCGCGCAGGAAGCGCCGCGTGACCGGCTGATCGATTCGCGTGGTCACCGGCTTGAGCGTGACGACACAGCTTTGCACGACCGTCGCCCCCAGATCGGCCTGGATCCGCCAACCCGACTTGCCTTCGGGCGTGATCTGGCCGCTGAAACGGAGCTTGCGCAGCTCAACGAGGCCCAGTTCGCGACCGATCACCTCCAGTTCGGGGCCTTCCGGGCGAAGATCGAACGCGGTGCCGCGCCCCTGAGACAGGTCAGAAACACGCAATCGGCCGGCATTTTGTGCATTCTCGGTCATGATGATCTGCGCTTCCTTCCTTGAACCTGAGGCCAACCTTGTTGTAAGCGGGATAAAAGCCGCGTGGGGCGAAGATCAAGAGGGCAGCAATGAAGGACTTCTGCATCCGGACAGCGAAGGCGCTGACACTGCTGTGTATGATCGGCGCCATCGGGGCCTGCACGCCTCTTTACCGCAACCACGGTTATGTCCCGCCCGAAGAGGATTTGCAAAGCCTTGTGGTGGGCGTGGATACGCGCGCCTCGGTCGATGACCTTATCGGCGCACCGTCAGCCTCGGGCCTGCTGAGCGGCGGCGACTATTATTATGTGCGCAGCCGGGTTCGCGAATATGGCGCCTTTCGCCCCGAGGTGATCGACCGTCAGGTGCTCGCCATCAGTTTCAATGAGGACGAAACGATCGCCAATATCGAACGGTTCAACCTCGAGGACGGCAATATCGTGCCTCTGACCCGCCGCGTGACCGACTCCTCGGTTGTCGGCAACGGGTTCCTGCGCCAGATGCTTGGCAATATCGGCAACATCAATCCGGGCGGTCTGTTCAACTGACGCGGTCGGCCCCACAGGCCGGGCACCGGCGAAGGGGCGGCCGGTGCGACCCGTCACTGCTTTGTCACATCTTGTGTGATACCCGGGGGCCAGCTACCATTTGGCGGGGCTTCAAGGGGCGGGCTTAATCATGCTCAGCAAAGGGCGCTACCGGACACGTATCGCCGACTCGGCCGAGGATATCGAGGCAGCGCAACGCCTGCGCTATCTTGCCTTTCAGCCCGACGGCGTGACCGATGGGCTGGATCGCGACAGGTTCGACGAAATCTGCACCCACATCCTTGTCGAGGACGACGTCAGCGGATCACTGGTCTGCTGTTTCCGGATGCTGCCCCTGACCGACGGCGGAGAGATCGGGCGCAGCTATTCGGCGCAGTTCTACGAATTGTCGGCCCTCGAGGCGTTTGACGCGCCGATGGTGGAAATGGGCCGATTCTGCATTCATCCCGAGGCGCGTGATCCCGACATCCTGCGCGTGGCCTGGGGGGCCATGACCCGGTTCGTGGATGAGGGCGGGGTCGAGCTGTTGTTCGGCTGCTCGTCTTTCAAGGGGACGGATGCGGCCGATTACGAAGACGCCTTTGCCATGCTCAAGGAACGCCACCTGGCCCCGCGTCGCTGGTTGCCACGCGTCAAGGCACCGTCGGTTTTTCGCTTTGCCCAGAACCTGCGCCGGCGCACCCCCGATGCCAAGCAGGCGATGTTGCGCATGCCGCCGCTGCTGCGCACCTACCTGATCATGGGGGGATGGGTCAGCGACCACGCGGTGGTGGACGCGCAGATGAACACGCTGCACGTGTTCACCGGCCTCGAGATCAACGCGATCCCGCCGGCGCGCAAGCGTTTGCTGCGCGCAGCGGCCGGGCAGGGCGGTTCGGCTTGACCCGCGGGCGCGGGCAGGCTAGCCCGCGGTCATGGCACGTGCCCCTCTCCTGCAACTGAACGATATCTCTCTGACCTTCGGCGGGGAGCCTATTTTCGATGGGCTGTCCCTTGTCGTGCAGCCGGGTGACCGGATCGCGCTTGTGGGGCGCAACGGGTCCGGCAAATCCACGCTCATGAAGGTGATGGCGGGCCTTGTTGAACCCGATCGCGGGGAGTGCGTCATCTCACCGGGCACCAGCGTGGGCTACATGGAGCAGGACCCCGACATGTCCGGTTTCGACACGCTTGGTGCGTTTGCCGTGCACGGCCTGGAGGCGTCGGAAATGTACCGTGTCGAAATGGCCGCCGAAGGGCTCAAGTTCGACCCCGACCGCCCTGTCGCGACCGCCTCCGGCGGGGAGCGGCGGCGCGCGGCACTGGCGCGCCTGCTGGCCCGCGCGCCCGAATTGATGCTTCTGGACGAGCCGACGAACCATCTCGATATCGAGGCGATCGCCTGGCTGGAGGATCAGCTGAAACAGACGCGCGCCGCGTTCATCCTGATCAGCCACGACCGCAGTTTCCTGCGCGAACTGACACAGGCGACCCTCTGGATCGACAGGGGGCTCGTGCGTCGGCACGACCAGGGCTTCGCCCAGTTCGAGGCGTGGCGCGACAAGGTCTGGGCCGACGAGGACATGCAGCGTCACAAGCTGAACCGCAAGATCGCCGAAGAGGCACGATGGGCCGTCGAGGGCATCAGCGCCCGCCGCAAGCGCAACCAGGGCCGGCTGCGCGCGCTGCAGGCGATGCGGGCCGAACGCGCCGGACAACAGAGCCGGCAGGGTGCGGCGGCACTGGCGCTTGAGGCCGGCCCGAAATCAGGGCGCAAGGTGATCGAGGCACGCGGCGTCTCCAAGGCCTATGGCGACGTCACCATCCTGCGTGATTTCGACATCAGCATTCAGCGGCGCGACCGTGTCGCCTTTGTCGGGCCCAACGGCGTGGGCAAGACGACGGTCCTCAACCTGCTGCTGAAAAAGATCGAACCGGATTCGGGCAGCGTCGTGCATGGCACGAACCTGATCCCGGCGGTCTTCGACCAGGCCCGCGCACAGCTGGATCCGGACATGACCCTGTGGGACAGCCTGACGGGGGATCGCGACATGCGCGTGTCGGGCCGGGCCGATCAGGTTCTTGTGCGCGGTCA
>JANSYB010000152.1 GCA_024742655.1 Paracoccaceae bacterium
CACTGGCGTCGTTCCGAACTCGGCCGTTTCAAGCACGACATGGGTCGCATCGCGCGCTGTTACACGGGCGTCGAGCAGGTTCGAGGCCCCAAGGAACCCGGCCACGAATTCCGAGGCGGGGGTGTTGTAGACCTCCTCGGGTGTGCCGATCTGTTCGATCCTGCCCGCGCTCATGACGATCATCTTGTCGGACATGGCCAGAGCCTCGGACTGGTCGTGGGTGACGAAAATTGATGTGACACCAATCCGGTCCTGAATGGTTTTCAGCTCCACCCGCATTTCTTCGCGAAGGTTGGCATCCAGAGCCGACAGCGGCTCATCCAAAAGCAGCACGTCCGGCTCGATGACGATGGCACGCGCCAGCGCGATGCGCTGTTGCTGGCCGCCCGAGAGTTGCGTGGGATAGCGGTCTTCGACACCGGGCAGGCGGACGATCTCGAGCGCCTCGGTCACCTTGCGCGCAGCATCGGCCTTGGACACGTCGCGGTATTTCAGGCCAAACGCGATATTCTCCGCAATCGTGCGATGCGGGAACAGCGCGTAGTTCTGGAACACAAGGCCGAGGTTGCGCTTGTGGATCGGCACATCGTTGATCCGCTTGTCCCCGATCAGGATATCCCCGCTCGTCGGCGTCTCAAGCCCCGAAACCATCCGCAGGATCGTTGTCTTGCCACAGCCCGACGGGCCAAGCAGCGTGGTGAACGAGCCTTCTTCGAACACCACATCGGCCCCTTGCACAGCCACGACCGATCCAAAGGCCTTGCGTATCGCTTTCAGTTCCACCCGCGCCATCAGACTTCGTGCCCCGCTCTTTGCATCATCATGTTTTCTTCTGGCCCCAAATATCCCGGGGAGGTCTGGAGGGGCAGCGCCCCTCCAGTGGGTCGCCGGGGGCACCGCCCCCGGCGAAACCCGTTGTGATTACCCGCCCTTCTGGACGCGGTTCCACTGTTTGCCCTGTTCTTTCTCATGCGGGTTCCACGCCGCCGGGTCGCGGAAGACAAGCCCTTCCAGCTTGCCGGTCGGGTCGAAGGCAGGCAGGTTCAGAACCTCTTCGGGCATCTCCACCTTGGTCGGGTCAAGCGACGGCGGATACTTCTGGCCCACGGCCACGGCGATGGCGGTCTCCGGATCCAGCATGAAATTGAGAAGCGCCTCGGACTCTTCCATGGGCGACCCCTTCATGACGAACATGGTTTCCATCCACGCCAGACCGTTCGGCGGATCCATGTAAGCGATCGGATGGCCCTGCGCCTGAAGCGCGGCGACGCGGCCCGACCAGGCCTCTGTCACATAGATTTCCCCTTTCGCGAGCAGGTCCATCAGCTCCGCGCCCGAGGACCAGTATTTCAGCACGAGGTCACGATGCTCACGCGCCTTGTCCCAAACTGCATCCCAGTCCTGAATGTCGTTCGGGTCCTGGCCGGATTGCAGTGCGCCGTACCACGCCCGGTTGGCCCAGTCGCCGCCCCAGCCACCGATCTTGCCCTTGAGCTCGGGATCAAGCAGCAGGTTCGCACCCAGCTCCTTGGCTTTTTCCTCGCTGACATGCTCGGTGTTATAGGCGATGCCGGTGGTGCCGTAATCGTAAGGCACGGCCGACAGGCCATCGGGCGTGATCTTGCGGAACGGCTCGATCATCGCGGGCATCACGTTGGCGAGGTTGGGGATGTTGTCCTCGTTCAGGATCACGTGATAGCCGTTGTCGACCCAACGCTTGTACCAGCTGACGCCGGAGCTGTGCAGGATGTTGTGCCCGTCGGTGCTGCCTGCGGCCTTGACCTTGGTCAGCACTTCGTTTTCGCCGCCGAAGGTTGCATCGATCACCTTGTTGCCGGTCTCGGCCTCATAAGGGTCGAACGCGTTTTTGCGCAGCGCCTCGGACACCACACCGCCCCAGCCTTCGAAATGCAATTCGGTGCCCGCGGCGCGTGCCTGCTGGGCCATGGCCGTCATGATCCCGCCCGAAAGGCCCGCCGTGATCCCCGCTGAGCCCAGCAGGCCAAAGAACGTCCGGCGATCCACGTCGCCGTTGCCCACCGCCTCGCGCAGGCGCTCGTAGCGGGTCACGCTATCGTATTTCTTGGTCATTTGTCGTCTCCCATGTTGCTGTTGGTTCAAACTTTGCGGCGTGAAAAGTACCGGGCCAGTCCGCCCGCCAGAAGCGGAAGGCCCACCGTGATGCAGATCATCACGAAACCCAGAGCGTTGATTTCCGGGCTGACGGAATTGCGTAGCATTCCGAAGATCTGTGTTGGCACCGTCTCCATGCCCGACGGCCGCCAGAAGATCGTCGCGGTGATGTTGTCAAAGGAGATGGTGAAAGCGAAAAGCGCGCCGGCGAAAACGGCCGGCATCAGAAGCGGCAGGGTGATCTGAAAGAAGGTCTGCATCGGGCTTGCGCCCAGCGACCGGGCAGCTTCCTCGTAGTCTTTGCGAATACCGATCAGGCGCGCCTGCACCACCAGCACCACGAAGGGCAGAGCGATGATCGAATGCCCGATGAGAAGAAGGCCGAAACTGCGCGGCATGTGCAGCCAGCGCAGGAAGATCAGCAAGCCCACCGCCAGAACGGTTTCCGGCACCAGAACGGGCGAGATCAGAAAGGTCGTGATCCACTGCTTGCCGCGAAACTGGTACCGCACCAGCGCCATGCTGGCGAGGATTCCCAGAGTCGTGGCGATCAGCGCCGTCAGAACGCCCAGCAAAAGCGAGGTACGCAGCGCGCGCACGATCGCCTCGTTTTCGGCCAGCTTATAGAACCAGCGCAGGCTCAACCCTTCGATCGGAAAGCCGCCGAACTGCGAGGAGTTGAACGCGAGGATCAGCACCACAACGATCGGCGCGAACATGAAGCCGTAAACCAGCACCGTGTAGAATTTCAGGAGTGTCCAGACGCGCGGTTTCATCATGCCCCCTATCCGAACGCCTTGGCCAGTTGGTTCATGCCCATCAATCGGCTGTAGAGGATCACAACACTGCCCAACAGGAACAGCAGCGTGAAGGACAGCGTCGCACCCATGGGCCAGTTCAGTTCGGTCACCACGGCGTCATAGACCAGATTGCCGAACAGGAAATCGCTGGGGCCGCCAAGGATCAAGGGGGTGACGTAGCTACCGCCGGTCAGCACGAAAACCAGCAGCGACCCCGCCGCCAGCCCCGGCAGGGAAAGGGGCAGCGTGACCTCGCGAAAAGCCTGCCACGGCGTGGCGCCGAGTGTACGCGCGGCCGGTTCGAGGTTCTCGTCGATGCCTTCAAGGCTGACATAGATATTCAGGATCATGTAGGGCAGGAAGACGTGGATGAACCCCACGATCACGGTGAATTCGGTATACATGATCTGGAACGGCAGGTCGCCCAGACCCAGCAGGTTCATCAAGCCGTTCAATGCGCCCTGGTTGCCGAAGATGTGAATCCAGCTCAGCGTGCGGATAATGAAGCTGATCCAGAATGGCAGGATCAGCAACAGCAACAACAGCCACTTGTGCCGATACTTCGTCATCGCGATCACGTAGGCCGGAATATAGCCAAGCACGGCGGCCAGAACCGTGACGATCAGCGAAAGGCGGAGCGTTTTCCAGATGGCGGTGTGGTAATAACTGTCGGTGAACAACTCCTGCCAGTTGCCGAACTGGAAAGCCGGCACATCCACCGCCAGGTCGATATTTTCATAGAACGAATAGACCAGAATGAACGCCATGGGAATCACCACCATCGCGGTGATGAAAACCAGCGCAGGTGACAGCAGAAGCCAAGGGCGGCGATCGACGGGCATGTTTGCGTCGGACAAGAATGATCCCCCAGTTTGACAAGACTATTGCACACAGACATTGAATTGAGGAAATTGATAGCTCGAATACATGGGATTGATTTCATCAATGACAGTCGATATCGACACCAAGTTCGTTTTCCAGCTGGACTGGAATTTGCTGCGCACCTTCCTCGTGATTGCCGAGGAGCAAAGCATCACCCTCGCCGCCCACCGGCTCTTGCGGGGTCAGCCTTCGGTCAGCCTTGCCTTGAAACGGCTAGAGACGGAACTGGGCTGCCGCCTTGTCGACCGGGGCCATGGCACGTTTCGCCTCACCGCCGCCGGGCGCAGGCTTTATACCGAATGCCGCGACATGTTCGGCGGTGTCGGTCGCCTGCCCGAGGCGGTACGCGAGGCCGTGAACGAGATTTCCGGCGAGGTTCGTATTCTTCTGGCCAGCCATGTCGTCACCCCGCTTCTGGATGATCAGTTGAAAGCGCTGAGCCGCGATCACCCGCAAATCCGCTTCAACATCCGGATCGATACAAGCGTCAAAGTCGTACAGGCGGTGCGTGAAAGACATGCCAGCTTTGGCATCTGTCTGGTAAATCGCAAATTCCAGGACGTGGACTATGACCTGCTCTATCGGGAGTTCTTCGGGTTCTATTGTGGTCCGTCTCATCCTTTGTTCGGGCGCGAAAACCTGAAGATGTCCGATTTGCACGATTTTCCGGCTGTCTCTTTCGATACCGAGGATATCAACGACGCGCTTCGGCCTGTTGCCTTGCTGCGCAGCAAATGGGGGCTGGATTATGACATCGTTGGACGGTCCTCTCAGCTGGAAGAGGTGCGGCGCATGATCGAATGCGGTCTGGGGATCGGATCATTGCCCATCCACGTGACGAAGAGGGACGTGGCCAGCGGCCGATTATGGCGCCTGCCGCCCTACGAAGAGCCGCCGGAAGTCGACATTTTCCTTGTAACGAACCCGGCCAAGCGCCTTAACCGGGCCGAAGACCTGATGATCAACTCTCTCAAGAACGCCATCGCAGAGACGCCACTTTCCGACCGCACCTATGATGATGGCGCCTGAGAAAAAGCCACTTTTGGCAAGCAGCCCCAAAGGGTGGTCCAAACCGAAGATCATCACGATGACGTTGGGGGCGCGGTCTGCAGACCGTAGATGAGAGTGCCATCGTCAAGATCGGCATGCGGAATCTCGTCGCGCTCACGGTAGTAATCCTGGCTGAAGATCCATGGCGACCGATTACCCTGTTTCGGCAGAATATGCGCCTTGCGAAGAATGTATCCGGCGTCGAAGTTCTCGGCTTCGATGAAGGGTCTCGCGGGCATGTCTGCGTCCTCCGGGCGTAGCCGAGGGGTGACGACATTTGCGCCACTCTCGTCCATTCGCGTGAGCAAACGACAGACAAAATCGGAAATCATGTCGGCCCTGAGTGTCCAACTCGACCGCAGATAGCCAAAAACCCACGCAAGGTTAGGTACGCCGGAGTACATTATCCCTCGATGCGCCCAGGTCTCGGGCCAGTCGACCGGAGTGCCGTCGACGGAAAATGGAATGTCCCCCATCATCGACATGTTGAAACCGGTGGCCGTGATCACGATATCCGCCTCCAAATCAGCACCCGAAACCAAACGCAGGCCAGATGGCGTGAACCGCTCGATTTCATCGGTGACGACCGAGGCATCGCCGCGCGATATTGCCTGAAACAGGTCACCGTCGGGCACAACGGCGATCCGTTGACGCCATGGGGGGTAGCTCGGGCTGAAGTGAGGATCGATTGGAAAGTCCTCGCCCAGATAGGCCCGCGCACCAGCGAGCAGGTCCGCACGCAGAGCGTCCGGCTCTTCTCGCGCGCGGCGGGCCGTCACACCACTTTCCAGCAGATAGCGCCGGCGCAGGATTTCGTGTGTCCATTCAGGCGGCAGCGCGAGTGGCGCCAGCAACTCCTCCAGCGGCGAGACTTTCGGCCGAGGATAAAAGTAGGTCGGTGAGCGCTGAAGCATGGTCACATGCGATGCCGCTTCGGCCATGGCCGGCACGATCGTGGCCGCCGTGGCGCCCGAGCCGATCACGACAACCCGTTTGCCCGCGTAATCCATGTCTTCCGGCCAGGTCTGGGGATGTACTATCTGGCCGGCAAAGCTGTCCATGCCGTCGAAGTCAGGCGTGTAACCCTCTTCATGACGATAGTATCCCTGGCACATCCACAGAAAGCTGCAGGTGAGTGGCGCCCGGGTGCCGTCCGGCCCCTCCACGAGAAGGCTCCAGTGGTCATCGGCCCAATCCGCGGCAACAACACGATGGCGGTAGCGAATATGCCCGTCCAGGCCATTCTCGGACAAAGCCTCTCCAAGATAGTCTCGAATCTCGTCGGCCGAAGCGATCGACGTTCCGGTCCATGGCTTCCAGCCGAAGCCGAATGTGTAAAGGTCGCTGTCCGATCGCGCGCCGGGATAGCGATGCGTGTGCCATGTCCCGCCAAACGTGCTGTGC
>JANSYB010000372.1 GCA_024742655.1 Paracoccaceae bacterium
GGTGTCATCAAGGGGCACCACCGCGCGCCATGCCACCTGGCGGGTGAAAAACGGGGCCAACGTGCCGTTCAGCACCTTGCGGGCCACCGAATGCAGCCCGTCCGCCCCCACCACCAGATCGGCCTCCAGCACCGCGCCGCTTGCAAGCTGCACCGCCGGGCGTGGCCCGGGCAGGACATCCGTGATCTGCTGGAGCAGTCGAATTTTGACGCCTGCGGCACGGGCCGCTTCGGCCAGCATATCGATCAGGTCGGCACGGTGTACGAAATGGTAATCCCCCTGCCCCACGCGCCCCAGATCCAGCCGCAAGACATCCTTGCCGCGATAATCGCAAAGCCGGACCGCCTGCGCGCGCACCGACCTGTCCCGCAAGGCCGGGGCCAATCCAAGCGCCTCCAGCACCACGAATCCATTCGGGCTGACCTGCAGGCCGGCGCCGACCTCGCGGATGGCGTCGGCCTGTTCGAGGACCGTCACATCGGCACCGCGCCGCGCCAGGCAGGTCGCGACAGCCAGCCCGCCAATGCCGGCGCCAAGAACCAGTGTTTTCAATCCGTTCAATGCCATATGCGCTCTGTGGTACGAAAAACGCCGGAGCGAAAGCCCCGGCGCCTCAAAAATTCAGCGATCCGAGCCGCGATCAGTCGTCGCGATGGACTTTCTCGCGGCGCTCATGGCGCTCCTGCGCCTCGAGGCTCATCGTGGCGATCGGGCGCGCGTCCAGCCGTTTGAGGCTGATCGGCTCACCGGTGACTTCGCAATAGCCGTATTCGCCCTCTTCGATCCGGCGCAGCGCCGAGTCGATCTTGGCCACCAGCTTGCGCTGACGGTCGCGGGTACGCAGTTCGATGGCGCGGTCCGTTTCCTCGCTGGCGCGGTCGGCGACGTCGGGAATCGCGCGGGTTCCGTCCTGCAGCCCCTCGATCGTGTCGCGGCTGTCTTCCAGCAATTCGTTCTTCCAGTTGATCAGCTTGCGACGGAAATATTCCAGTTGCCGATCATTCATGAATGGCTCGTCTTCAGCGGGTCGGTAATCCTCGGGCAGAAAGACTTCGGCTTTCATATCAACTCCCTCATCAAGGCCAACGTCCGGCATGGCGATCTCCTGAGACATGTGGCACCCCTTGGGCGTGCACTTACACGCGGCCGGACGGATTGTCACTACACAATCACGACGCATTGATGTGTTTTCTTGCAGGCAATAAGGTCTGCCGGACGCAACAGCCCACTGGCGACGAAAAGGACAGAAACGATATGAAATTCACCGGCACGGACACCTATGTCGCCACCGATGACCTGACCGTTGCCGTCAACGCGGCCGTGACGCTGGAGCGTCCGCTTCTGGTCAAGGGAGAGCCGGGCACGGGAAAGACCGAACTGGCCCGCCAGGTGGCCGAGGCGCTTGGCCTCGACATGCTGGAATGGAACATCAAGTCGACCACGAAGGCCCAGCAGGGCCTTTATGAATACGATGCCGTCTCACGCCTGCGCGACAGCCAGCTGGGTGATGAACGCGTCAACGATGTGCGCAATTACATCCGGAAGGGAAAGCTCTGGCAGGCCTTTGAAGCCGACCAGAAGACCGTTCTTCTGATCGACGAGATCGACAAGGCCGATATCGAGTTTCCCAATGACCTTCTGCAGGAACTCGACAAGATGGAGTTCCATGTCTACGAGACCGGCGAGACGGTCCGTGCCCGCCAACGCCCCATCGTCATCATCACGTCGAACAACGAAAAGGAACTGCCCGACGCGTTCCTGCGGCGCTGTTTCTTCCACTATATCCGGTTTCCGGACGCCGAGACGATGAAACAGATCGTCGAGGTGCATCACCCTGGCATCAAGGACAAGCTGTTGACCGAGGCGCTCACCCAGTTCTACGAACTGCGCGATCAGGCGGGACTGAAGAAAAAACCGTCGACATCAGAGGTTCTGGACTGGCTGAAACTGATTCTGGCTGAGGATCTGACCGCCGAGGATCTCAAGCGGTCGGGCGCGGATGCGCTGCCGCGTCTGCACGGGGCACTGCTCAAGAACGAGCAGGATGTGCATTTGTTCGAACGGCTCGCCTTCATGGCCCGCGGGCAAAGATGATCAGGCCGGCGATTCGCCGCCTAATATACTGTGATTGAAACGGAATAAAGAGATGAACATCTCCGATTCGCCGGCGCATCGAATCGGCCACATTTTTGCCTTTTTTGCTCCTTATAGCCGACAGGATGAGAGGCAACATTCCCTCCGATCCTGCCACGGCAAAGAGCAGGGCGGCGGACAAGCGTGCACCACAGACACGCCAGAAGCTGCGCACCGCCGAAGCAGGACAGAAGGTCTGCGTCATCCCGACGTGGGCTGTGTCCGGTCAAATACAGGCTTCGGGGGGCTCATGCGCCGCGTAATACTTCCTATCTGTCTTATGCTGGGCGCCTGCGTGCCCGGCCCCTCCAGTGAAATGCCATCCCGGGCGGCCACCCATCAGGCAACGACCCTGCCGGCGATGAAGTCGTTTTCGACCCCGCGCCCGGTGCCGCCCATGCGGTCAAACCGCGACATCCAGCGCGATTTTCTGGAGCTGGCGTTCCAGCTTGAATCCGGGCGGATGCTGCAGACCTTCTCGCGCTTCGAGGGGCCGATCTCGGTTCGTGTCACCGGCAGCCCGCCGCCCACGCTGATCCCCGATCTCAATCGTCTCGTGGGCCGGTTGCGCACCGAGGCGGGCATCGATATCGCGCGTGTGCGCACCGACAGCGCGAACATCACGATCGAGGCCGTGCCGCGCGCCGAAATCCGTCGTCACCTGCCCAAGGCGGCGTGTTTCGTTGTCCCCAATATCAGCCGCCTGTCGCAATACCGCTCCGCCCGCCACAGCCGGACCACCAACTGGAGCCTTCTGAAAACACGCAAGAAACTGGCGATCTTCCTGCCAAGTGACGCCGCCCCGCAAGAGGTGCGCGATTGCCTGCACGAGGAACTGGCGCAGGCGCTCGGCCCGCTCAATGATCTTTACCGGTTGTCCGACAGCGTCTTCAACGACGACAACGTACATACCGTTCTGACCGGGTTCGACATGCTGATCCTGCGGGCCTATTACGCGCCGGAATTGCGCTCGGGCATGACCCGCGCACAGGTGTCCAGCCGCCTGCCCGCCATCCTGTCGCGCCTCAACCCGCGGGGCGACGCCCTGCCCCCACGCATGGCCTCGTCCACACCGCGGGCATGGGTCGACGCCGTGCAAACGGCCCTTGGGCCCGGCGCGCGTCATGGTCAGCGTCTGGCGGCCGCGCAAGAGGCGCTGCGCATCGCGCAGGCTGTCGGCTGGAGCGACCATCGCCGCGCCTTTTCGCATTTCGCCATGGGCCGGATCGTGCAATCCACCGATCCCGATTATGCGCAGGAGCATTTCGTCGCGGCCGAGCAGTACTATCGCCGCACCCCCGGCACGGACCTGCACCGCGCCTATTCGGCCTCGCAACTGGCCGCCTACGCAATCAACCAGGGCCGGGGCGAGGACGCGCTGATGCTGATCGGGCCGCATCTGGCCACGGCCGAGCGGCATGAGAATGCCGCGCTTCTGGCCACGCTGATGATGCTGCGGGCCGAGGCACTGGACCTGACCGGCCGCGTCGCAGAGGCGCAGGCGGTACGTATGGACAGTATCGGCTGGGCGCGTTACGGGTTCGGTGCGGATTGGGCGGTGCGCGCAAAGCTGCGCGAAATCTCGTCGCTCAGTCCTTTGAAGGGACCGAACGGGTAA
>JANSYB010000288.1 GCA_024742655.1 Paracoccaceae bacterium
TCCAACATCGAGCTTTTCGTGAACTGGGGCGCGGCCAGTGCCCTTGGTGTCGTGCTGTTGGTGCTGACGGTCGCGGTGCTTTGGATCGCGTCGCGTTTCCTGCGACTGGAGCAGATCACGGCGGGAGGACATTGAGATGATAGGATGGTTGCGCAGCCCCGCGTCGGAAACGCAGGTCACCCATGGCCAGCGGCTCTGGCTGTACATTTTTGCCATCATCACCATGATCCTGCTGGTCACGCCCACACTGATCGTGATCCCGATGTCCTTTTCGGACAGCCAGTATCTCGAATTCCCGCCCGAGAGCTGGTCGACGCGCTGGTACATGCACTACTTCGAATCCGACGAATGGATGCGGGCCACGAAAACGTCCTTCAAGGCGGCGTTCCTGACCATGCTGGTGGCCACGCCCATCGGGGTGCTGGCGGCCTATGGGCTGCATGCCTCTAAACTGCCGTTCATCCGGGCGGCGTTCGTGCTGCTGATCACGCCGATGATGGTGCCCGTGGTGCTGATCGCGATCGGGGCGTTCTACGCCTATGTAAAGCTGCAGATCCTCTACACGATGACCGGCCTCGTGCTGGCGCATACCCTGCTGGCCATACCGCTGGTGCTGATCGTCACGGGCTCTGCGCTGCAAAGCTACGACATGAACCAGGAAAACGCGGCCCGGTCGCTGGGCGCGCCGCGCTGGAAGGCGTTTTTGACCATCACCTTGCCGCAGATACGGTTTGCCGTTGTCACCAGTGCCCTATTGTCGTTCCTGACCTCGTTCGACGAAGTGGTGATCGCGATGTTCATTTCGGGTGGTGACAATCCCACGCTGACGCGCAACATGTTCAACGCGCTGCGTGACCAGATCGATCCGACCATCGCGTCGATCTCGACCATCATGATCGTGGTGACCACGCTGATGATGGCATTGGCGCAGATATTCGGACAACAACGCAAAAGGTAGCCGGCAAGGTAACCCCCGCGCCCTGGAGACAGAAACATGATCGACCTGAAGACCTTCGCCGACCTGGCCGGTGTTCCGCTTGGAGAATTCGCGGACAAGCCGACGACCCTCACCGATGGCCAGCAGGAGGCGTCGAACGTTCTTTGGACCTCGGCGGATGGCACCACGACGATCGGTGTCTGGGAATGCACGCCCGGGCATTTCACGGCCGACCGGACGGCGGCCGGTGAATACTGCCACATCCTGTCGGGGCGTGCCTCGGTCAGCAATTCCGACGGTAGCGGCACCCGCGACATCGGTCCGGGCGATCTGCTGGTTCTGCCGCAGGGCTGGACCGGCGAGTGGGTCATCCATGAACATATGCGCAAGCTCTTTGTCATCGATGCGTCCCCGGCGGGCTGACCCGATTGGCACACGCGGCCGCGGCATCCGTGTGACCGAACCTGAACGAGATACAGGCGCACCCTGATACATGACAGACTATGACTACATCGTTGTGGGCGGCGGCTCTGCGGGGTCGGCGCTGGCCGCGCGGCTGAGCGAGGACCCGCAACAGCGGGTTTTGCTGCTTGAGGCCGGCGGGCGGGGGCGGCACCCATGGGTCAACATCCCCATCGGCTATGGCAAGACCTTTTACGACGCGCGGTTCAACTGGAAATACACGACGGAACCGGACCCCAACCTGAATGGCCGGGCGATGTACTGGCCGCGTGGCCGGGTGATGGGCGGGTCTTCGGCGATCAACGCGATGGTCTATGTGCGCGGCCACCGGCGCGATTTCGACGAATGGGGCCGGGTGGCCCCCGGCTGGGGCTGGGACGAGGTCGAACCCGTCTTTCGCCGGATGGAGGATTGGCAGGGCCCCGCGGACAGCGCACGCGGCACCGGCGGGCCACTTTGCGTCAGCGATATGTCCCATGCCATGCACCCGCTGACCCGCGCCTATATCGAGGCGGCAGGGCAGGCGGGTCTCCCGCAGATCCCCGACTACAATGCCGGGCGGATGACCGGGGCAAGCTACTATCAGATCACCACGCGGGGTGGTTTCAGGGCCTCGGCGGCCCGGGCCTATCTGTCACCCGCCAGAGGGCGCGCCAACCTGCAGGTCATCACGGGCGCTCTGAGCACCCGGATCCTCTTTGAGGGGCGCCGTGCAACGGGTGTGGAATTCCGGCGCGGCGGGCAGACGCAAACGGCCCATGCCCGGCGCGAGGTGATCCTGTGCGGCGGCGCGATCAATACACCGCAGTTGTTGCAGCTGTCCGGTATCGGCCCCGGTGCGCTTTTGCAGTCGATGGGCATCGACGTGGTGCAGGACGCGCCGCAGGTCGGCCGCAACCTGATGGATCACCTTGGTGTGGATCTGATGTTTTCGTCCACCCGGCCCAGCCTGAACCAGGTGCTGCGCCCGCTCTGGGGCAAGGCACTGGCCGGGCTTCAATACGTCCTGACCCGCAAAGGCCCGCTGTCGATGAGCCTCAATCAAGGGGGCGGCTTTGTCCGGTTGCAGGACGGGGATGGCCCGCCTGACCTGCAACTCTATTTCTCTCCGCTTAGCTACAGCCGCGCGCCGGCGGGCCAGCGCCCGTTGATGAGCCCGGATCCGTTTCCGGCCTACCGCCTTGGCTTCAACCCGTGCAAACCGACAAGCATGGGGTACCTGGCCATTCGCTCACCGGATCCGACCGAAGCGCCCGAGATGCATCCCAACTACCTTGCGACCGAAAGGGATTGCCGGATCATGATCGAGGGCACCAAATTCATTCGTCATCTTGCCGCACAGCCCGCCTTGCAGTCGATCACGCATGAAGAACTGATGCCGGGGCCGAAGATGGAAACGGATGACGACATGCTGGAAAACGCGCGCGCCGATGGCTGGACGGTGTTCCACCAATGCGGCACGACCCGCATGGGGCAGGACCCCGGACAAAGCGTTGTCGATCCGCGTCTGCGGGTGCATGGTGTCACCGGGTTGCGCGTGGCCGATGCCTCGATCTTTCCGACGATCCCGTCGGGCAATACCAACGCACCGGCCATCATGGTCGGCGAGAAGGCCGCCGATATCATCCGCGAGGACGCGCGCGCAGGGAGACAGACATGAAACTCAAACGCATCGAAAGCTTCACCAACGAATTCGTGGGATTCGTCCGGGTGACGATGGATGACGGCAGCCAGGGCTGGGGGCAGGTGTCGACCTATCATTCCGACATCACCTGCCAGGTTCTGCACCGGCAGGTGGCGCCGTGGGTTCTGGGTCAGGACACGACCGACCTGGACGATATGCTGGATATCGTGACCGAGCGCGAGCACAAGTTTCCCGGCTCCTACCTGCGCCGGGCGATGGCCGGGCTTGATACCGCGATCTGGGATATGCGCGGCAAACAGGCAGGCAAGCCGGTGGCCGAACTTCTGGGTGGCAGTGCCGGCACGATCCGCTCCTATGCCAGTTCGATGAAGCGCGACATCACCCCCGCGGACGAGGCGGTGCGCCTCAAACGCCTGCGCGACGACAAGGGGTTCGATGCCTTCAAGGTGCGCGCCGGGGCCGAGGTGGGTCGCAACCGCGACGAATGGCCCGGCCGGACCGAAGAGATCATCCCCACCATGCGCCGCGAGATGGGCGAGGGCATGGACCTGCTGATCGACGCCAACAGCTGCTATTCGCCGGATCGCGCGATCGAGGTGGGACGGATGCTGGAAGACAACGGGTTCTGCCATTTCGAGGAGCCCTGCCCCTATTGGGAACTGGAGCAGACAAAACAGGTGACCGATGCGCTGGATATCGACGTCACGGGGGGCGAACAGGATTGTGACCTGCCCACGTGGCGGCGCATGATCGACATGCGCGCGGTGGATATCGTGCAGCCCGATATCCTGTACCTGGGCGGCATCAGCCGGACGCTGCGGGTCTGCAGGATGGCGGGCGAGGCGGGCCTGCCCGTCACGCCGCACTGCGCGAACCTGTCACTGGTCACGCTCTTTACCATGCACCTGCTGCGCGCCATTCCCAACGCGGGCAAGTACCTGGAATTCTCGATCGAGGGGGAGGATTATTACCCCTGGCAGGAGGGGCTCTATGTCGAAGATCCCTACAGCATCGAAAACGGTCACGCCCGCGTCACCGACGCGCCCGGATGGGGGATTGATATCCATCCCGAATGGCTGGCCCGGTCGGACTACAGGGTCAGCGAATTCTGAGATGTGCGCAGATCAAGCCCCCCGTTCGCCCATGTGCAAGACACATGTCTTGCTTGCGGTGCGCACGGCGGACGCAGCGGGTAACAAGCAATAGGCCCGCCTGCTCCTTGAGCCGACGGGCCGAGAATGCTGAAATGTCCACTCACGGACAGCGCCCTTACACACCCGAAACATGAAACTAGAATGACGTTTTCGAGGTTGTTCGGCGAATCCTGATCGCAGGCCCGGCGCAGTAGCGGATATTGCCCGGGAACCTGTCGCGGCTGCGGCCTGTCCTGTTGCGTCGCAAATCTATCGCAAAAAATTGATGGAACCGCTGCATCGGCGTTACGAAAGCGCGGCTCTCTGACGGCTCGAACCGCGCCGCTGCTGCGCGGTTTTGGCCACATGAGAGGACGA
>JANSYB010000710.1 GCA_024742655.1 Paracoccaceae bacterium
AGGCTGGCCCGGGCGACACCCGCCAGCGGCCGCCCGGTCAGCGCCGCAAAGCGCGTCAGGTCGCCGGCATTCAGCGTGGCCTGACCCGTGATGGGCAGGCCGGTGGCCAATTCGTCGATCTGCCCGCTGGCAGTCAGGCTCAGATCGCCGCTTTTCAAGCTGAGAAAGGCGATATCGAGAGGCGCGCCGGGCCGCCACGACAGGCGCAGCGTGCCGTTGGGGGCGGGGCCGATGGCCTGTGACAGGGCCGGGTCGGCATGGCGCAGCCCGGTGGTGTCGAAGGCGATATTGGCGGTGACGGCCTCCGCCTGCCCACGGGCCAGCCGGCCGGTCGCGGCAAGGCGCAGGTCATCGCTGCGCAACTGGGCATTCTCGAACCCGTCGATGTCCAGCTTCGCCTGCCAGCTGTCGCCGGCCGCCGCGTCATATGTCGCGCTGAGCTGCGCGATGTTCAACCGCGCGCCCCGGCCGCCGAAGGGCAGCCGGGTGATGCCGTCGCCGCGACCGATCTGGCCGGACAGGCGGAACCGCTCGGGCCAGCGTTCGGCGGTCAGTTCCAACTGCCCGTTCAGCTCCATCGCCTCGGCATTCAGCGCGAATTGCGTGAGCGACAACCGGCCGTCCGGCCAGCTGCGCCCCTCGGCCAGAAGGCCCGCGTTTTGCCCGAAAAACGCATGGAATTCAGGCTGGAACAGTGGTCGCAGATCGCCACCCAGATCGGCTTTGAAGATATGGCCGCCACCTGTCTCATCGGGCTCGGCGGCAAGCTCGACCGTGCCCGACAGACGCGGGCGCCCGTCCGAACTCAGCGCGATCTGCGCGATGAAATCCGATAGCGGCGCGTCGCCCTGCACCTGCAGCCGCAGGGCGGGGGCCCCGGGAATGCCCGCCACCTGCGAGATCAGCCCCCCGGCCGCCTCGCGCAGGTCGAGATCCAGGCTCAGAACCCGCGTCGCGTTGGAAAACGACCCCGTGAATCGCAACACGTCGTCCCGATCCTGCCGGATGATGTCGAGCGTGCCCTCACCCTCGCCCTCCTCCAGCCGGAATGCCCCGGTCAGGGACAGGGTGGCCGGCTCTCCGATAACGGCCTCTGACAGCTCGATACGCTCGGCCCGCAGCGCGCCCACGTTGACCGAGACCGGCAGCTCCGGCAGGGCAAAGGTATAGGCTTGCGCGTCCTCGGGGGTGATCCCGTCCTCACCGGCCGGGCGGCGCAGGATCGAAATGCGCCCCGCGATCAGTTCGTCGACCTGCAGACGCCCCCGCAACAGCGCGCTGCGCGACCATTTCAGCCGGGCCTCCCGCAGGATGAACCACGGCCCCTCCGCATCGGCGATGGTCAGTTGCTGCAATGTCGCCTCTGACGACAGCGCGCCCTGAAAGCCGGTGATCGTGACCTGCCGCCCGGCATCCGACAGCGCATCCTGCAGCCAGCCCTCGAGGAAGGTCTTGTCGTCCGCCGCCGCGTCGTCCTGCGCCCAGAGGGGCAGCGCGGTGCAGATCAGCAGGGCGAAGGCAATGAGTATCCGCATCAGAAGGCCTGCCCGATGCCGATATAGAGTTCGAAATCCTCGCCCGCGTCGCTGTCGAGCGGGGTGGCGAGGTCCACGCGGATCGGGCCGATGCCGGTCTGGTAGCG
>JANSYB010000039.1 GCA_024742655.1 Paracoccaceae bacterium
CTGGCCGGCACTTTACGACTGGATCCACCACGTGGCCGAGGCGGCGGCACAGGGCGCGGCGCAATGGACCGGTTTCGTCAAATGGGGCGTGACGGCACTGATGGACGGGGTGTTCGGTCTGGCGCTTGGCGCGGCCTTGATTCCGTTGGGCACCAGGATTGTCGCGCCCGTCTGGGCGCGGGTGAGCAAGCTCAACCCCTTGATCTGATGCACGGCCGGGCATCGCGTCTCGCGCGAGTGGGCCAGAATGTGCTATCCTCAAGGGGAATGCCGATGCGCCGGATCGGCAAAACGGAGCCAGATGTCATGGCGGTGCGCCGCGGTTTTCTTCCCCTTGCCCTTTGCCTGGCCCTCTTTCTGGGCGTGACGGGACCGTCTGCGGCGCAGGAGCGGATACCGGGTCTTTTCACCACGCTGGAAGAAGTCGAACCGGCCTTGCGCGGCGCCGACACGCGCGAGGCGTTGCTGCGCCTTCTGGGGCGTTGGTCGGTGTGCACCTCCGACGACGCACTGGCGGACGCCCTGCGTCAAAACGGCGTGCGCGCGCTGCTGGTGCCGCTGGCGCAGGCGCGCCCGGCGGTCTTTTCGGGCGAATGCGACCTGCATCTGAGCGGGCAGGCGGCCGGGCAGTTGCTGACGGCCATACGGCCGGGCGACGACGTGGACCGCCCCGCAGATCGCGAGGGCCCGACGATGACCTTGCGGCAAAGGGAATTCGCCGCGACATCGGGCAGCGCGCGCATCATCGCCGGGATTTCCGATCCAAGCGGGGTTGCGGGCGCCGAGGCCGACAGCTGGCAGGGTGTGCAGCGCCTGTCGGTGGTCAGCGGCAATGACATCTGGGGGGGCGAGTACCGCCTGCCGCCGCATTACCGGCCCGAACGCCTGATCCTGCGGGCACGTGATCGTCTGGGCAACCTGAGCGAGGAAGTCGTGATCCTGCGGCGTCTGCCGGCCTGCGGATCGCCCGAAGGGATCACCCGCGATCTTGTCCGGCGCGTTCAGGAGGATCTCAATGCCATCGGGCGCAACGCGGGTGCCGAGGACGGTTATGCCGGAGAGCGGACCTGCCGGGCGCTGGCGGAGCACGGGATCGTGGATGCGTTCGATTGGGGCGATCTGACCGGACAACTGGCGCTCGACCGGATCACGTTGAAGGCCCCGGAACGCCAGCAGGGCGCCCAACCGCGCGCCATTCTGCCGGTCGAAGTGTCCGATCCACGTGGCACCGGGGCGGTGTGGCGCATCCAGATGCTGCGGGGCGGGCGGGTGGCCGCCTCCAAACCGGTGGGCGAGGGCCGGGTGGAATTCGCCGTCACGCTGGTGGCCGGCGCGCAGGAGGTGGTCAGGTTTCGCGCGGTGGACGCGCAGGGCCGGGCGCTGGCCACGGCGCAGACCACCGTTGCCCGAACCGCCGAGGTGCGCCTGCGACTGACCGGCGAGGGCTATGTCAACGGCACGCTCAGCTTTCCCGAGGCGCAGGCCAGCTTGCGGGCCTCGATCATCGGTCTGTCGTCGGGCCGGATCGCGTTTCGCAGCGGCACCGGTCAGAGCGGCAGTGCGGTTTACAGCGGCACGCCGGTCTCGTTCGACATAGCCATGCCGGAACCGGGCGCGCGCACGACCCTTGGCCTTGTTGCGATAGATGAGCAGGGCGAGCCGCAGGAAACCGTGGAGGTCACGCTCTTTCGTGTGCCGGTGACGCTGTCGGTGACACCGGGGCCCGAGGTGACATCGGAGGCCGAGGAAGAAGAGCTGACCGTATCCCTGCGCGGCGCGCGTCCCGGGACAAGGCTGGAGTTACGCGAGGCTTCGGGCGCGGTGCTGGCGTCGTCGCAATACCGCGACGGGCAAAGCTGGACGACACGCGTGCGGATGCCGGCCGCGGGCCAGAGCAGGACGGTGATCGTGGCGGCGCTCGATTCCCGCGGTGCGCCGCTTGCCCCGCCGCAGCGCATCTCGCTGGTGCGCCCCGGAAGTGACCTGCCGCCATGGCTGATCCCCACGGGGATCGGCGCCATTCTGGTGTTCGGCATGCTGGGCGGGTTGCGCGGCCTGATCCGCCGCCGGCGGGCGCGCCGGGACAAAACCCCGGCGCCTGAGCCCCGGCCAGAGACGACGACGGCCAAACCGCCCCCCATCCGCGTGACCGCCGTGCCCGACGACACCCCCGAGGTCGCGGGCCCCGATGCGGCCTTTCCCGCGCTGACCCTTCGGGCCGAGCCGGACATGTCCCCCGAGATCGAGGTGATCCTCGACGAAGATGAGGAGTGACCCCATGAGTGACAAAACGGTTTCCGACACGATCCCGCCCGCCGAATTCACGATGGTCGTGGAGGCCGTGAAGGACGCCCTGACCGAAGGTGAACCGGGTGTTCGGGTCGCCGGGGCCGCCCTCGATTCCGGCACGTTGCAGAAAAGCGTGGCGCAGGCCGTGGAAAGCGCGCTGTCGATCTCGCTTTTCGATGCGTTGCTCAAGGGGTGGTACGGCCTCAGGGCGGTGCGCAAACTGACCGGCGACGAGGGGCCGGTGGATGGCAAGCCGCGCGTGGCCGCGATTGCCACCCACAAGGTGCGCATCACCCACCGGCCCGCCATTCATCTCAGCCTGGGCGAGGTGGCGGACCTGCACAAGATAGAGGTGCCGGTCACGCTGAATATCGAGGTGGGCGGTGTTGCCCTGACCGTGACGGATCGCAAGATCGTCAAGGCCACGGCGGGCTATATCCAGCCGCGCGTCACCGTCTCGGTCGAAAAACTCAAGGTGGTCGACACCGCGTTGCCGCAGATAGACTTGTCGGGCGATCTGCTGGATGAGATGCAGGCCACCGACGCCTGATGGGTGGTCCCGAAGGGACAATCGAAGGCGACGTCACTCAGCGCAATGACACCGGTTAAAGCCAAGGCGGCCAAGCTGCCGCATACTGCATGTCGTGTTGTCGAAACCGGAGGGAAAACCGATGACTGCGACCGGGCTGAAAATCACAGACGATGCCGTGCAAAGCACGAACGAGTGGGTGAACGACGTCAACGAAAAGGTCGGCTGGGAGCATAAGCATCGCGCCTACCGGCTGCTGCGCTCCGTGTTGCACGCGGTGCGCGATCATCTGAACCCGGACGAGGCCGCGCAGTTGGCCGCGCAGATGCCGGTGCTGATCCGCGGTGTATTCTATGACGGCTGGAACCCGTCGAAAACGCCACTTAAGATCCGCGCGCGCGATGAGTTCATCGCCCGCGTGCAAGAGGATTTCGGATCCGATCCGCTTGGGGATGCGCCCGAGGCCATCTCGGCCGTGATGGCCGTTCTGGAGGCGCGCATTTCCAAAGGCGAGATGGAGGATGTCCGCAGCACCTTCACCACGGAAATCCGCACGTTGTTCTAGCGGCTTTCGGCCCGCTGCATCCCGGTCGTCTTCGGGTCACGCTGCGCGGGCCGGTGTCGCCCTCACAGCAGGGATTTGACCTTATCGACTACGGCCTCGGCGGTGATGCCGAACTTTTCGTACAGAACATCCGCCGGGGCCGACGCGCCGAAGCTGTCCATGCCGACGAACCCGGCCCTGGCCTCGCGTCCGCGCTCGCCGCACAGCCAGCGATCCCAGCCCTGCCGGACAGCGGCCTCGACGCCCACGCGCACCGCGGCACCGCCGGGCAGAACGCGCTTGCGATAGGCCTCGTCCTGTTGTTCGAAGAGTTCCCAGCACGGCATGGAGACGACGCGCGTGCCGATCCCCTCGGCCTCGAGCATGTCGCGCGCGGCCATCGCAATGGCCACTTCCGAGCCGCTCGCCATCACGATCGCCTGACGCTTGTTTTCTGCATCCTTGAGCACATAGGCGCCCTGCGCGGTCAGGTTTCTGGTCTTGTGCTCGGTTCGCAGGGTGGGCACGCCCTGCCGCGTCAGCGACAGAACCGACGGGGTCGAGGTCGAACTCAGCGCCAGTTCCCACGCCTCGGCGGTCTCGATCGTGTCGCAGGGGCGGAACACCATCGTGTTGGGGGTCGCGCGGCTGATGGCCAGATGCTCCACCGGCTGATGGGTCGGGCCATCCTCGCCAAGCCCGATGCTGTCATGGGTCATGACGAACACCGTCGGCACCTTCATCAACGCGGCCAGACGCATCGCGGGGCGCGCGTAATCGGTGAAGCACATGAACGTGCCGCCATAGGGGCGAATGCCGCCATGCAGGGCCATGCCGTTCATCGCCGCGGCCATGCCATGCTCACGGATACCGTAATGTATATAGCGGCCCTTGCGGTTGTCGGTGTCGAACACCGTCATGTCGCCCGTCTTCGTGTTGTTCGAGCCCGACAGGTCGGCCGAACCGCCAATGGTCTCGGGCATGATCGGGTTGACGACCTCCAGCACCATTTCGCTGGACTTCCGGGTGGCGACCTTGGGCTGTTCTTCGGCGATCTGCTTTTTCAGGGCGCGGATGCGCGAGGACAGCTTCTTGGCCGGGGTCATGCTCATGACGCGGGCGAATTCGGCCTGGCGCCGCTCGGTCTGCTCGGACAGGCGTGTCTCCCAGGCTGCGCGGTCGGCCGCGCCACGCTGGCCGATGGCCTCCCATGCGGATTTGACATCGGCGGGCACCTCGAACGGGCCGCCGGTCCAGCCATAGGCATCCTTAGCCGCCTGCAGCTGCTCGGCATCGGTCAGCGCACCATGGCCCTTTGAAGTGTCCTGCGCCGCGTGGCCCAGGGCGATATGCGTCTTGCAGGCGATCATCGTGGGGCGGCTGGCCTTGCGCGCGGCGCTCAGCGCCTCGTCGATGGCCGCCGGGTCATGCCCGTCGCATTCCAGCACCAGCCAGCCGCTGGCGCGGAAGCGTTTGACCTGATCGGTGCGGTCGGCCAGATCGACGGTGCCGTCGATGGTGATGTTGTTGTTGTCCCACAGCACGATCAACTTGCCCAGACGTTGCCGCCCGGCAAGGCCGATCGCCTCCTGGCTGACGCCCTCCATCAGGCAGCCATCCCCGGCGATGACATAGGTGTGGTGATCCACCAGCTTGCGCCCGAAGCGCGCGCGCAGCGCCTCCTCGGCGATGGCGAAGCCGACGGCATTGGCGATGCCCTGTCCCAGCGGGCCGGTCGTCGTCTCGATCGCGGCATGCAGGAAGTTTTCAGGATGGCCCGCCGTGATCGCGCCCCACTGGCGGAAATTCCGGATCTCGTCCAGTGTCATCCCCGGTGAGCCGGTCAGGTACAGCAGCGAATACAGCAGCATTGAGCCATGCCCGGCCGACAGGATGAACCGGTCGCGATCCGCCCAATCCGGTGCCGAGGCGTCGAATTTCAGGTGCTTTTCGAACAGAACCGTGGCGACATCGGCCATGCCCATCGGCATGCCGGAATGCCCGGAATTGGCGGCGTGCACCGCATCCAGCGTCAGGGCGCGGATGGCGGCGGCCTTGGTCCAGTGGTCGGGATGGTTAGTGCGCAGGGCGGCGATATCCACGGGCAGCGTTCCTTTGATGAGGCAGGGATCGTTTGGCGTTGCATATCAGCCCCGCCCCAAAGATCAAGCGGGTCTGCCCGGACAGCCCGAAGAGGGGCGCATTTTCCAATGGCATTGGGTAGACTCGGGGAACTATGCCCGTCAGGCGATTCGGCCGGCCGGCCAAGAAGACCGCATCAAGGGATGAGGACATGAGCGAGATCGAAGAGTTTCAGCGCAGGATCAATGCCGCGCTTGACCGCATTGCCCAGGGCATCGAGGCGGCCCCGTCCGGCGGTGGTGACCCCGCCGAGATGGACGCGTTGCGCCAGGCATTGGAAGACGAGAAGCTGGCCAACGAACAGTTGCAGGAGCGCGTCAAGGCGCTCAGGGCCCGGCGTAACAAGCTCGAGGAAGAGCTGGAGGCGATGCGCGACCAGACATCCGAGTCGCTGTCGAAGCTGGATTCCGAGTTGCAGGCCCTGCGCCGCGCCAATCAGCAACTGCGCGACAACAACCAGGCCCTGCGCGAGGCGAATGCCGCCGGGGTGGGTGAGCCGCACCTGATCAACAAGTCCATGATGGCCGAGCTTGAAAGCCTGCGCGCCAGCCGCGCGGTCGACCGGGCCGAGACAACCGCGATCCTGTCCGAGCTGACCGCCGCGATGGACAACGCCGCCGAGACCCACACGCAGGAGGAGGAGGCCTGATGCCCGAAGTCGAGATTGAAATCGGTGGCCGCACCTTCGAAGTGGCCTGCCAGGAAGGCGAGGAGCATTACCTGCACGCCGCCGCCAAGATGCTGGACGAAGAGGCCAGCGTTCTGTCCGCCCAGATCGGGCGTATTCCCGAGGCGCGGATGCTGCTGATGGCGGGTCTGATGCTGGCCGACAAGACGGCGGGCGTTCAGGACAAGCTGCGTGAGGCCGAGGACAAGATGGCCGAGAAAGAGGCCGAGCTGGAACAGCTGCGCAATGCCCCGCAGCCCGAGGCGCAACGGATCGAGGTGCCCGTGGTGCCCGACACGGTCAATGACGCCCTGGCCGAGATCGCCGCGCGGGCGGAATCGCTGGCCGATCAGGTCGGCGGCGAGGGCAGTGGCAAGGGCTGAACCGTCCGTTCTTGAAAGACAAAAGCCCCGGCGCGGTGACGCACCGGGGCTTTCGCTTTTTCAGGTAACCCGGTGTCAGGCGACCATTTTCTCGACCACCTCGCCAAAGGAAGAGGGCGTCGGCACAATGGTCACGCCCGCCTCTTGCAGGATGTCGACTTTTTCCTGTGCGGATTCGCCGAAGGCCGACACGATCGCGCCCGCGTGGCCCATGCGGCGGCCCTTGGGGGCCGACAGGCCCGCGATGTAGGCCGCGACCGGCTTGGTCATGTGATCGCGGATATATTCCGCCGCCTCGGCCTCTTGCGGGCCGCCGATTTCGCCCACGAGCACAACGGCGTCGGTTTCCGGGTCGGCCTCGAAGAGTTCCAGGATATCCTTGAAGCTCGATCCGTTGATCGGATCCCCCCCGATCCCGATGGAGGACGACACACCGATGCCGCGCTCGCTCATCTGGCTGGCGGCCTCGTATCCGAGCGTGCCCGAACGACCGACGATGCCCACGCGACCGGGCTTGTAGATATGCGGCGGCATCAGCCCGGCAAAGGCCTGCCCGGGCGTGATGATGCCCGCGCAATTGGGCCCGATCAGGCGCATCCGGTTCTGGGATTTGTAGCGGCGCATGTAGCGCTTGACGTGGATCATGTCCTGCGCGGGGATGCCGTCGGCGATGCAGACGCAGGTCTTGATGCCCGCATCCGCCGCTTCCATGATCGAATCGGCCGCAAAGGGCGGCGGCACGAAGCTGACCACCAGTTCGGCACCGGTTTCGGCCACGGCCCCCTTGACGGTGTTGAAGACAGGCAGGCCCAGATGCGTGGTTCCACCCTTGCCCGGTGTCACGCCGCCCACGACATTGGTGCCGTGGTTGATCATGTCCTGCGCGTGAAAACTTCCGATCCGCCCGGTGAACCCGGTGACCAGTACCTTGGTGTCCTTGTCGATGATAATCGCCATCAGCTTGCCTCCGCCAGATCGTTCTGTGATGCCTTCCACGCGCCCACCACCTTGTCGGCGGCCTCGGCCAGCGAACTGGCGGTGGTGATGTTGAGACCGCTTTCGGCCAGCAGTTTCATGCCTTCCTCGACATTGGTGCCCGACAGGCGCACCACGAGCGGCATCTTGAGGTCCAGTTCCTTGACCGCGAGGATCACGCCCTCCGCAATCCAGTCGCAGCGGTTGATGCCCGCGAAGATGTTGACGAGGATCGCCTCGACATTGCGGTCATTCAGAACCGCCTTGAAGCTTTTGAGCACGCGCTCGGGGCTGGCCCCGCCGCCCACGTCGAGGAAGTTCGCGGGCTCACCGCCCGACATCTTGATCATGTCGAGCGTGGCCATCGCGAGGCCCGCGCCGTTCACGATGCAGCCGATCTTGCCTTCAAGGCCGATATAGCTCAGCCCGCGGTCGCCGGCATAGGTCTCGCGCGGATCTTCCTGGCTCTTGTCGCGCAACTCCGAGATGTCGGGGTGACGAAACAGGGCGTTGTCGTCAAAGGCCAGCTTGGCATCGAGCGCCACGATCTCGCCCGCGGCGGTCACCACCAGCGGGTTGATCTCGACCATGTTGGCGTCGGTTTCGCTCACCAACTGGTAGCAACCCATGATCGTCTTGACGGCCTGCGGAATGAGCGGCGCCTCGAGGCCCAGCGAAAACGCGATCTCACGCGCCTGGAAGCTTTGCATGCCGACGGCCGGGTCCACGACCGACCGTATGATCGAATCCGGCTCGTTTTCCGAGATTTCCTCGATCTCCATCCCGCCCTGGGCCGAGGCCACGACGACCACGCGCTCTTCCTTGCGGTCCATCACGAAGCCCAGGTAAATCTCCTGCGCGATGCTGGTGGCCTCTTCGACGTAAAGGCGGCTGACCAGCTTGCCCTGCGGGCCCGTCTGATGCGTGACCAGCTTGCGGCCCAGCATCCATTGCGCGGCGTCCGATACTTCCTCTTCGGTCGAACAGATCCGCACGCCGCCCGCCTTGCCGCGGGCGCCCGAATGGATCTGGGCCTTCACGACCCATTTGTCGCCCGACAGTTCCGAACAGCGATAGACCGCCTGTTCGGGGCTGTAGGCAATGCCGCCGCGGGGCACGTTCACGCCAAAGCGCTTGAGCATCTCCTTGGCCTGGTACTCATGGATATCCATCTGATAATCCTCCCTTTATGACTTGGCCGCGATGGCCTCGGCCACGGCGATCACGTTGTTGGCCATCCGTTCGGAGGCGGCGTCGATCATCTTGCCGTCAAGGCTGGCGGCACCCTTGCCCTGGGCCTCGGCCTTGCGCAGTTCCTCGACGATGCGACGGGCCTTGTTCACCTCGTCCTCGGTCGGAGAGAACACCTCGTTGGCCAGCGCGATCTGGCTGGGATGGATCGCCCACTTGCCCTCGATGCCAAGGGCGGCGGCGCGTTTGGCACTGTCGACGAAACCATCAGGATCGGAGAAATCACCAAAGGGGCCATCGATGGCGCGCAACCCGTAGGACCGGCAGGCGACATTCATGCGGCTGAGTGCGAAATGCCACTGATCGCCGGGGTAGTCGGGGTTCAATCCGCCGATGACGACCGTGCGGGCCCGGGTGTAGGCGGCATAATCGGCCACGCCGAAATGCATCGCCTCAAGCCGGCCGGGGGTGGCGGCGATGGCCTCGACATTGGCCATGCCAAGCGCCGTTTCGATCAGCGCCTCAAGGCCGATCTGGTGTGTGAACCCCTGGGCCACCTCGATCTGGCTGAGCATGGTTTCGACCGTGTAGAGGTCAGCAGGCACGCCCACCTTGGGCACGAGGATCGTGTCGATATGCTGACCGGCCTGTTCGACCACCTCGACCACGTCGCGGTACATGTAATGGGTATCGAGCCCGTTGATCCGGATCGACATGGTCTTGCCCTTGGCCTTCCAGTCGATGTCGTTGAGCGCCTGGATGATGTTGGAGCGCGCCTGGATCTTGTCGGGCGGCGCAACGGCATCTTCCAGATCGAGAAAGACATAGTCGACATCCGACTCGGCGGCCTTTTCGATCATCGACGGGTTCGAGCCCGGAACGGCCAGTTCGGACCGTTGCAGGCGTTGCTTCTTCAGCGGGTAAAGCGTGTAGCTCATGGTTGTCCTTCCTCCCATGCGCCGCCCGGTCTGGGGGCGCTGCTTGGGTCGACCATGTCGCAGGGGCCGCGCGCGCGATACTTTCCGATGGGTAGCAAAGCGTGCCCGGGGTTGGGCCGCGGGCCTGAGCGGGTAGGGATGCACTACCCGTGTTAGCGC